>DATJHX010000280.1:0-3462 GCA_035493655.1 Nitrosospira sp. | reverse complement strand
CGCCCTTGGGACACCGGAACGCTATTGCCCTGGTTGGCTTACATACCTCGGAAAGATCTCCTATGGCCTCTACTTGTTTCATTCCCTCGTATTTTTCTGTGTGTTCGAGTTGTGGCGTCACTGGCTCGAGGGTATGGTTATGGCTCTTCGCCTGCCACCGGCAATTCTATCGGCGGTCGGCACTGTGCTCGTACTTCTAATCACCATAGGAATTGCGAGCCTTTCCTATCGCTTTTTCGAGCTGCCTTTCCTTAGGCTCAAAGAGCGATTTACATTAGTTCGCTCACGTCCGGACTAAATCCAGAAAACTCTCCATGTCTACGGGTTTCGTTAATCGAGTCACATTTCTGTCACGATGCTGGTGGCGCGTGCTGTTGCCGGCTGCGCTCATTGCGGTGTTTGTCGCGGTGGTCTTGCTCTCACATCTCCAAATGTCGCAGACGTTCGATGAGGGCTTTCACCTTGCTGCCGGTTATCGGTACTTACAGTGCGGAGATTTCGGCATCAATTCGGAGCATCCCCCGCTTGTGAAGATGGTGGCGGGACTGGCTTTGCGGCTAACGCACACACCTCCTCCGAGCGCAGGTGTGTGCGGAGAGGAGGAGACGACGAAGGACCATGGTTACGCGCTCGGGCTTGTCTATCTCTACAAACAGGGTCTTGACGCACAGGAGGTCCTGTTCAAAGCTCGAGCCGCGACGGTTGTTTTCGCTGTGGCGCTGCTAATTCTCGTCCTCCTCTACGCGAGATACCTATTTGGATATTGGGCGGCACTCGTGGCCCTGGTTTTGGTCATGAGTGAGCCGACAGTGATCGCGCATGCAGGGCTGGTGACGACGGACATGGGCGTGAGCGCCGGCCTGTTGGCGGCGGTATTCCTCCTGGACCGATATCTGCGGATAAGAACGCCGGCGACACTAGCGCTGGCCGGGATGGGGGTCGGGCTTGCACTTTCCACCAAGCACTCCGGACTAATTGTAATTCCGATTGTCATCGCACTAGCGATCGCAGACGAATGGCTGCGCGGCAACGTGGACGGCGAGAGGGTGCAACGCGTTCTGCGTTCGGCTGGTGCACTGGGGATAGTGTTGCTGATGGGGGTTGGCGTTCTGTGGGGAACGTACGCATTTCGGTACTGGCCGCGTCCGCATGGAGCGCAGATGACCCTCAGTTTGTCCGACTTCTTAATACAAGTTCGCGCACAGGGGACAACCGGGCTAATGCCGAACCACCTGATCCCATTCGCGGCGCGCTGGCATTTGCTGCCGGTTGCGTACCTGTTTGGGCTTGTCGATGTGCTGAACGTGTCGCATCCCGGTTTGCCACCTTGGATTCTCGGGCGGTTGTTGCCACACGGAGTCTGGTACTACTTTCCGGTCACGTTTCTGATCAAAAGTACCCCGGCCTTTCTCCTATTGCTTTTGCTCTCGGCAACAAGTGGGGAATGGATGCGCCCGGAGCGTCGCCGTGCGTCCGTGTTTCTGCTGCTCCCCGTCGTGATCTGGTACGGGATCGCGATGACCTCAGGGTTGGATATCGGCTACCGGCATGTCCTTCCGACAGTGGCTTTCCTGGCAATATTCATCGCCGGGGAGGCGGCTTATCTGGTGAGGACGGCAAAGCTAAGCGCATGGGCTCTGTTAGCTGGGATACTTGTAGCGGCGCATCTCGCATCCGCGACATCTGCTTATCCTGATTATTTCCCCTATGCAGATGAGTTCCTGGGAGGCAAAAGGAACACCTATAAATATCTGACTGACTCAAACAATGACTGGGGGCAGGCGCTCTATGACACGGCGCGGTGGCTGAAGAACCGCGGTATCAGGGACTGCTGGATCGCATACGACGGTGCCGCAGACCTGCATTATTACGGAGTGCAGTGCAGGGTGCTGCCAGGGAATCCGGGAGATGTGCTGCCCATGCCTCCGGCGGAGGGTACTGGACTATTCATCATAAGCGGGCTGAGTTATGCGGGAGTTGAGTGGGAGCCGGGCGAATTGCAGCCTTACAAGGTGTTTCACGACGTCAAGCCGTCAGGGAACATCGGTGGCGCAATGCTGGTTTACCAAGGCACGTTTGATCTCAGTGGAGTGCAGGCTGTGAGTCACATCATCAAAGCGAATAATGAGCTGGTCGGCAATCCGGCGGCGGCGCTGCGCGACGCCCTGGCCGCTCTCGCGCTCACTCCAACGAGTGTTCGCGCACGACTGGCGGAGGCGCATGCGCTGGAAGCCCTAGAGAGACATGATGACGCGAAGAAGTCATTCACTGCTGCGATTGCACAGGCGGAGCAGACGGGCGCAGCCTGGTATCCTGCGCAGCTCGCGGAAGCCCGACGCGGACTTGCTCAGAGATAAAGGACTGCCGGGAGAACCCGCAGGGGGTTGATGAATATAAATGTTGTTCCGCGTACGTCGTGCCCGTCCTCGAAGCTGCGCACCCTAAGGCATGCTCGTTTTTATGCGGATATATTCAGAAACCCGCTTTACCTGCTTGCATCGATGCGCGACGCTTGCTGGGATTTCGCTGATCTATGTCTCATTTCAGTCAAATGTTTCTGGTGGCCGTGTTGTTGTTTTGTCGTGCGCCTTTATGCGTTGGGGAAACCGCGTCAGGAAGTGGAGCCTGCGCTGGTTGTCATCAGAAGATTTATGACTCCTACTCGAAAACCGCAATGGCAAACGCTAGTGGCCCGGCTATCAAGGAGATTATTCCCGGCGAATTCAGCCATACGAAGTCGGGCGTGGCTTATCGCATTTATGAGCAGGACGGTAAGGCATGGTTGAGCTTCAGCCGGCCCGGGGACCCATCGGTCAAAGGCACGCGCGAACTGCTGTACTTTATCGGATCCAACCGCACTGGCCGCACTTACCTGTTCTCTGCCGACGGCTTTCTCTTCGAGTCACCGGTGAACTGGTACGCCCAAAAGCATATCTGGGACATGGCTCCGGCGTACCAAGACGCGCGAGAGATTCCCCTCAACCTGCCCGCTGTTCCTGATTGCTTGACCTGCCATAGCAGCGGGACGAAGGCGCCCATCTCAGGCACGGAAAACCGATACACGATGCCGGCGATCGCCCACGCTGGAGTAACCTGCCAGCGCTGCCACGGTGAAGACATTGCTCACGCAAATGGAAACGGCCACAGTATCAATCCGGCTCACCTTTCTCCCGAGAGGCGGGACGCCATCTGTATACAGTGTCATCTGGAAGGTACGGTGGCAATTGACCGGCCGGGCAAGCATCTTTATGACTTCAAACCCGGCGACACACTGAACGAGTACATTCGTTATTTCGTGCTGAAAGACAAGCAGACCGAACAGCACCTGGCATTAAGCCAAGTTCAAGCGCTCGCGGAAAGCGTCTGCAAACAAAAAAGCGGTGACGGGATGTCGTGCACGAGTTGCCACGATCCGCATAGCTCGCCTACCAAACAGGAACGGGTGGCTTTTTATCGTGCGAA
>DATJHX010000279.1:0-2598 GCA_035493655.1 Nitrosospira sp. | reverse complement strand
TCAATAAAAGATGGTTTGCAGTACCGGGAATCATTCTTGCTTTCCTGTTGCAGCATGGGCTCCAGGGTTGGTGTCCACCCATACCCATACTGCGCCGCCTTGGCGTTCGAACGCGCAGCGAAATCGATCGCGAAAAATATGCGCTTAAAGCTTATCTGATATAAGAGGGAAATATGAGGGTTTGTAGGAATTGCCCGAAACGGACGAGCGATTCTTCACTGCGCCTCACCGATACACTTCGCGACGGTGACCAATCGTCAGCACCAGGATACGTAGTGCATTATCCCGTATGTCGCAGATCACCCTGTAGTCACCGACACGGTAACGCCACAGCTCGCCCATCGGGCAACGTACCATCTTACCCGCGCAAACTGGACGCCTTTATTCAATTACCCACATCAAGCCCGGCCTTTATATTGTTCCTCGCGAACCTTCACCACCGCCGGTAGAAACACGGCCCGAACTTCCGACGCCCCCTTTAAGCTTGGCTCAATGGTCTGCGTGAACCAGGAAGGATCGCCTTTCAGAAAATGCTGGTGCACGTCGATGAGTTGCCCATAACGCGGAGCCAACTCGGCGATAATCTTGTTCATCCGGTTAAAATTGGGTCGGGCGATTTTCGGATCGACGTTCAGAAAATTGCGGGAATCATCGCCAAATGTCGGGTCATACACTGTTCCGAGCAGGACTGGCCGTATAGGCAATGCATGCAGGAAGGCATCGAGCTTCTGCTTGAATCGTTGAATACCGTTACCACGATCGGCTGCAAGCCCAGCGAGCAGATCATTCCCACCTATCGTAACCAGTGCGACCGCTGGTCCATCCACCTGAAGTCTTCGTCCCTGCCGCTGAAGGCCGTCCACCACAGCCCCATCCACTGCCCGGTGATCGAGCTGTGCAGCGCCCAATGAAAACAGATCGCGGCCCTTGAATTCGGGGAATAGGTAATCATCGTTGCGTATGATGAGCTGCCCAGGATGCACGCCATAATCATTGTATCGGGCGCAATCAAGGATCGAATCGCCGAATGTAAATACGGTGAATATTCTGCTCCAGGGGGTAGCGCCGAGGGCATCTACCGCGACCGCCGCAGTACCACCAAAGAACATCCCCAGCCACCGGCGACGGCTCCGGTCAAACCCATGATTTTTCCTCCCGGTCAAACAGCGGGGCCTGAAACGGGACAGTTAGGCTGCCGGGCCTTCGGTAGGATTGGAATCTTTCGCTTCCGAAAAGATGCTGCCTGCTTCCGCGCGAAGCCCTTTTGCCCGATTGGCGAGATCACGCGATTTCGCATTGATCTGTTTGCGCCCCTTGGCCATCGCGCTATACATTTTGTCCCGTGCGAGTGCCCGGCGCCTGTTTCCTCTATCGGGATCCAGGAGGAACATCGTCACGGCGCCAAACGCGAGACCGCCTAGCATCCATTTCATCCGGGACACATCTGTTGAGTACTCGGTCATCTTCATTCTCCTCTTTTCTCTGTTAATCGAAGATAACATCATCCCGTTCTCCGCATCTCCAATCCGTGCGTTAATCCACATAGCCTTTCTATTGCACTCAAATACAGCAGGATTAATGTGTTCCAGCTTGGCGAGAATATGTCGCTGGTTTTCCGAAGCGTTGGCGCCGGGCCCCTGCATTGAACTCGATGCGTTCCACAGGCAACCGCACGATCATGCTGAGCAAGATACGGCTGAGCGATCGTAACCTTGGCTTGTTGGTGACCTGGAGATGATATGAATGCTCACCGGATCAGATGACGAGGTATCCCTCTACATTGCTGCACCTTGCCTGTGATCCGCTTTCAGAAAGTCCCAGGGGAATCCCGCGGTTCCTACGGATTTTCAACTCGTTCCCCCGCCGGTTGAAGCGGCCACTCTCAAGGCCACATCCATCGCCAGGCGCTGGAGCGTTTCGCCTTCGTCGAGTCCATCGAGGAAGCGCCGGGGTATTCCGGATAGTCCGACTTGGGCTCCAACGAGCGCGCCCGCCAAGGTAGCCCGCGCCTGGTTTTCGCCGCCACCATTGACCGCGTGGAGCACAGCCGACTCAAAATCGTTTGGAAAGCGCGCAGTAAGATAGTAGGCAGCGGGAAGCTGATGATAAATGGCGCAAGTCATGCCATAAACAATGGAGACTTTCCATGCAGGCTCTATCCGGATATCCGGGTCCACTGCAGCAGCCGCTACATACGAGGGCGTGAGCAGGGCGTCTGGAGAGACGAAATGTCCGCTCTCCAGCGGATGGTCAGCCTGAGGCGGCTCCAGGTCAGTATGCGCCATCGTATGGAAAGGCAGTTTTCCCGCTCTTGCCAGTCGCATGAGCTTGCCGGAAAGGCTCCTGTTGAGCTTGTTGCCCTGCACCAGGAGACCCAACACCGTACCATACGCGACGGTCAGGGTAACCACAGTTTCGTCGATCTGGGTAAGCCGTGTATTGCTGGAGATGGCGGCTGTCAGTTCCTGTGGCTGGAAGGCGTAACGAACCGCCAGGGCGAGCGTGCGTCCTATCGCTTCGGTGGTGTCGGCCTGGCCTCCCGTTTGCCCCCAGGGCAGGTTCTGCTGGACACGCTTGCGCCACGCGTCGCGAATCGAC
>DATJHX010000278.1:0-8139 GCA_035493655.1 Nitrosospira sp. | reverse complement strand
TACGGTTGCGCAGCCACTGGCAAGATGAGTGCAAGCGGCTCAAAAACGGGTATTGCGGACTCCCATGGAACCGGCACCGCCGAGGTTACCAGGCAGACCGCAAGCCCCTCCATGACACTCTCTCCGGCATTAACCCTTCCTCACAGATTCAATAGCTGGAAGATAATCAAGATTAATCACATACCGTAGGCTGGGCAGTTCTGCCTCTCTCCGTGCAGTGAAATCACCTTGTAAGGAGATTTATTACCTGCCGCTCAATTCCTGGTATCGGGAGCTTGCTTGAATGTCCAATAAGAATTCAAGAAATAATTTATGAACATTGCGTGTGCGATACCGGCAATCTGATGAATCTCCGGAGCCGTCTCAGGGGACAGCACGGATAGAACTACGAAAGTGGAATAACTCACTGCCAGAGCTATCAGGGAAACCATGTTGAATTTAAGCCCCTTGATATGCGTATGATCCTGCGATTTGCGCCAGCGAAAGGTCCAATAGTTGTTCAGAAGGAAGTTGGTGATGATTGAGGCTTCGATTGAAATGGGCGAAGCAAGATATTTGTTTACGTTCGCCTCAAGGAGCAGCTTGAATACGCCGAGGTTTACGATGACCCCGGATAAACCGACGATGGCGAATTTGATGAAAGTCCTGGAGCTGTGCAATCGAATCCACCACGCGTTGAGGACGAATTCGATAATGTCGGAAATGCCGAGTTTGGATTCGCCTTCGGTGCGGTCGATAAAATCCACGGGGACTTCCTTTACAACCGCCCCTAGAGACACGGCCTCATGCAGTAGCGCCACCTGGAACGCGTAGCCCTGGACACGAAGATCATCGAATGAAATCTGCTTCAGCAGCGTTGTTCTGATTGCCCTGAACCCTGCTGTGCAATCGCGGACCTTGTAGATCCCCGCGACGTATCGGGCGACGATATTGCCCCCCCAGGAATTCATGCGGCGCAACAATCCCCATTTCTCAGGGATCGAGCCGCCCTTTACATACCGGCTGCCGATAACAAAATCAGCGCCTGCATCGAGAACGGCCATCAACCGGGGCACGTCTTCCGGTTTGTGCGAAAAGTCCGCATCCATCTCGAATACCGCATCGGCGCCGAGCTTATCCATGGCGTGAGCCATCCCCCGAATGTAGGCGGCTCCGAGGCCGCTCTTCTGCCCCATTAGAAGATGCAGGTTAGGAATGGAAGCCTGCTTCATCCGCACCACGTCCGCCGTACCATCCGGCGAGCTGTCGTCCACCACCAGAATTTGCATGTCATGGGGGAACGTGCCGCGCTGCGCCTGCAGCGCGTCGATCATGTTCCCGATGTTTTCCCGCTCGTTATACGTCGGCAGGATGATGACCACTCTTAAAATCGGCGCGGGAGTGGGGATCATAACAGACAGCTCTTTTTCTTCGGTTCGGGTATCCTGCACATCCGGGCCAGAGTAAGCGTGACCGCTAATTGCCTCCCTGTTTGCTGCCTCCCTGTTTGCGAGGTTCGGCGACTCGCCGTTTTTCTTTGAATTGATCGTATCAGCCAGCATGAAAAATCCGCTATGTCAGTTTCGCCAAGTCAGCAACATTCTTCCAGTTGAGTCGAGATATGGCGGATGACTTCGTCCTGGTATTCTTCCAGGCCAAGCCACAACGGCAGTCTCACCAATCTATCGCTCAACAATCTTGTTTGGGTTAATTCGCCCGATCTACGGCCATACTTTTCCCCCATGGGGGAGCTGTCGAGGGGAATATAATGAAATATGGCTTGTATCCCCTTTTGCCTGAGCGCATCGATGAACAGGATACGCTCGTCCAAACCGGGCAGAATGAGATAGTACATGTGGGCGTTGTGATTGCAATGGGAGGGTACAACCGGGCGGCGAATCGTGCCCTGGTTTTCATACTCCTCGAAGCTGTGATGATAGGTATCCCAAAGGTCAAGGCGACGGCCGGTGATGGCGTCGGCCTCTTCCATCTGCGCCCACAGAAAGGCCGAAATGAGTTCACTCGGAAGATAGGATGAACCGAAGTCAACCCATGTATATTTATCGACTTGACCACGGAAGAAGCAACTGCGGTTGGTACCTTTTTCCCTGATTATTTCGGCCTTCTCGGAAAAAGCAGGGTCATTCACCAGCAAAGCGCCTCCTTCTCCCGAGATGATGTTCTTGGTTTCGTGAAAGCTCAGTGCGCCGAAATGACCGATGCTTCCCAGCGGCCGCCCCTTGTAGGTGGACATGATACCCTGTGCCGCATCCTCAATCACCCATAAGCCGTGACTTTCAGCAATTGCCATGATGGGGTCCATCTCGCAGCTCACTCCGGCGTAGTGTACAGCCACAATCGCCCTGGTTCTGGACGTAATGGCCGCTTCGATCAAGGTTTCGTCGATATTGAACGTATCGGGCCGAATATCCACGAATACCGGCACGCCTCCTCGCAAGACAAACGCGTTGGCGGTGGAGACGAAGGTATATGAAGGCATGATGACCTCGTCGCCGGGCTGGATCTGCGCAAGAATGGCGGCCATTTCAAGTGCGGCAGTGCATGAGTGCGTGAGGAGGGCTTTGTGACAGCCAATGCGCGATTCCAGCCAGGCATTGCATTTTCTGGTGAAAATCCCGTCCCCCGCCAGATGGCCGCTGGCGTGAGCCTGGCTGACGTACCACAACTCCTTTCCCGTCATGTAGGGCTTGTTAAACGGTATATTCATCCCGCTGTATTCATGCCACTTTATTCAGATAGATTTGCGGGCGATCAGCAGTCGGGAGCCGCCCCAGGGAAACGAGATTCCTTTACGGATGATCATACGCTCCAGATCGAGTACTCTTTCTAACGCCCAATTTAGGCCGCCGCTTATCCTGAGCTCCCGTGCGGCGTCGAAATTCTCAACAGGCTTTCGCTTGGACAGCCTTGATATGACCATCAGCGGCAACAGCAGGGCAACGAACGACGTCGCCCATTCCACCTAAAATCCCGCCTTCTCGACCTTGTTCGACAGTTCTTTCGCCTCGTACCGGCGAACGTGGCAGGCATACGCGTCCTGCTGGCTCCAGAGAAAGCGGTGCTGGGGAGCGGTAAGCATTATGCCGCCGCCGGGCGTTACGGCGCGAAAAACTTGCTCCAGCACCGCTTCATCCTCTTCGATATGTTCAAGCACATCAAATGCGCCGATAACGTCGAATTCGCTTTCAAAGGGAATGTCGCGAGCATCCATTTGAAACAATGCTGCGCACTTCACCCGGTTGGCCGCATAGTCCAGCCCCGTCGAGTAAATTTCGCTCCCGCTCATTTCGAGGTTGGGGTTTGCTTCGGCCAACCCGGCAAGGACAAATCCGGTGCCGCATCCGATTTCCAGAAAATTCCTAGCCTTTGGAAAAAAGCGTTGCAAGGCCCAGATTATGAGCCGGTTACGTGAGCGAAACCAGAAGTTTCCTGCTTCGGCCTGTGCCAATTCGGCGAAGTGATGGGGCTGAAATCCCTCACTGGATCGAGCTTGCTCTGGAGCAAAACTGAGATAACCATTCACTTGCTGCGGACTCCGAAAGCAAACGGGGCATAGCCAGCTTGAATCGACAAACTTTGCGGCGCAGGAAACGCGATTTTCAACCTCTACTCCCAACCATGATCCCCAGTATGATCAAACCCAGGCCAACGATTTTTGACGGAGTGACCGTTTCCTGAAATAGGAAACTGCTAAGAATAATAACAAATACAAAATTAAGGCTCATGAAGGGATAGGCATGGCTCAATTCCAGCTTTGTCATTGCTGCCATCCAAGCAAGCGAAGCAAGGAAGGCAGCAAGAAATCCGCTGATAACCCATGGGTTGAGCAAAAGCCTTGTTAAAAAAAGGATCTTGTCCAAAGAATTCTCGGGGAAATCGCCCACCCCGATCATCTGCCATTTCAGCACGATCTGTCCGTATACGGTAAAGGCGATAGTGAGGAAAACATAAAAATAACTCATCATTTATCAATTATTGTCCCATTAAAATTCCGCCACCCCCATATGTAGTAGGGTGCGTCGGGGCCCATATGAAATAGCAAATCCAGGATAGTGACGCCGTGTTCAAAAGATTGATGAAACTGAGGATATTCGGGATAGCCTGAATAGTCTTTCCAAGTCAACTTGATACCCGTCTGCGCGAACTCCGCCTCATCAATGTAGCTTTGTGCCGATGGGCCGGAGACGTAAAGCGTGGCGCCAGCTTTCTTCAGCAAATCTTTTATGCGCTCCTGTTTCGTGTCAACGGCGTGATATTGGCGTGAATCGGCGAAGCAGGTGGAGATGCCCAGGAACTCACGCGAAATCTCTTTGATGAGATATTGATTCAGTTCAGAAAGATGGGTCCAGTGTTGACCCAGGTAAGCGTCTTGAAGGAATGGCCGGTAGCGTTCAAAGTAAGGCGCCTTTCCATATACATGCCGCAGGGTTTCCCAATGCTTTATCTGCCATTTCGGGTCTGTAAACTGAACGTTGCAGATCAGATGCTGCTGCGTGCCGTTGGTCGGAATAGTCAGCCATTCTGCACCGCGCGCTGTCTTAACCCTGTTTCGGTTGCGCCAGTCCCTCAACGTGTACTGGACGTCATCGTAGAATATGAATAAGTCCACATCGTGGATAATGTCGAAATATCCCTTCCAGGGAATATAGCTAGATTGGAGTATGGCCACACGGCGGCGCTCTTCGGGTAAGAGCTTTTTTGTCCGGCCCTGATTCATTGGGGATAATAGTTTTTGTTCAAGAAGGACTGCACGCTCGTAAAGTTGCTTATATGAGTCATGGCTCAGCCAGGGATGCTATTTTCTTTATTCTATTCATACTATGGCTATTATTTCTTATGGTAGCTCAGTGGCAGCTCAGGCAATCCGTTGCAGCTCGCCGGCGCGCGACTACACCGGTTGATGGTCAACGGTAAATATTCCTGACAATGTAGGTCGGCCGGTTCTGCACCTGATTGAATACTTTGCCCAGATAAATACCGACCAAACCTATTGCTGTAGTCAGGATGCCCAAGCTAAGCGTCATTACAGCCATTACTGAGGTGAAGCCTAATAATGCATCGTCAAAAAGCAATTTGCGTAATACCAGGTAGAACGCGAACGAAAAGCTTAATAAGGTAATCACTATTCCTGCGTTGAACAGCCAGATCAGCGGTTGAGCTGAAAAAGAACTGACGGCATTGACCATCAGGCCGATACGCCGCATCAGCGTATAAGTGCTCTGCCCGTCGCGCTGTTTTTTGATCATCGGTATACCGATCTGGTGGAACCCGGTCCAGCTCATCATACCTGCAAGGAACAGATTGCGATCACCCATTTGCAGTAGAGCCTCCACATAGCGCCGGGTCATGAGACGCTCGGTAACAATGTTCTCAGGAATCTTGATATCACTGAGAAAATTAAACCCTTTCCAGAACATATTACCGCTGACCTGTTCGAACCAGCCGCCTTTACGGTTTTCCTGGTAACCAAAAACCATATCGCAATCCGATTCGCGAAGTTTGCGCTGTAACTCAATGAGCACGAACGGCGAGACCTCCAGATCACAGTCGATGAGGAAGATGAGATTTCCAGCGGCATGCTGCAACCCCGCCTGTATAGCGTGGTGATGTCCGAAGTTGCGGGAAAGATCGAGAACCACCAACTGTGGAATGTCTTTTCGGCGTTCCAATGAATAAGCCAGGGAATCATCCGGGGAACCGTCATTCACCAGCAATATCTCGAACTGATCGCACTTTATTTCTGCCAAAGCCTGCAGGCACTCGGAAAGAAACTGCTCAAGATATGGCCGTGACCGATACATCGTGGAAATGATGGTAATCTCGGGGGATGTGCTGATGGCCATCGATTGCCTTGTCATTTTACCGCCACGCTAGATGAGGTAAAGATTGACCAGGACAGTTCCCATCTTCAACATCATTTCTGTTGGTTTTACCTATATGTCCAGAAGCTGTGGAGCAGGAAAGTTACCGGCGGGACCGTAAGCGCTACCCAGACGATTCCGATCGCATAATGGAAGCTGTATAAATCCGCCAGTCCGGAAACGGTCATTGCCAGAAAACAGCCAATCATCGAAACCACAATAAAGCGTGACATGTTCTTGCCGTGGAGAGATTTGGAAAAACTCCAGAGCGTATTAATAAGGTAAGAAAAGGTGGTGGCGACCATAAAGGCGACGCCATTTGCGAGCGACGGCACGGGAGATATCAGATTTATAAAAACGGTCGCAACAAGGACGTGAAGTCCAGTCACCAGCAGCCCTGAAACGATGAATCGTTTTGCCTGCTTTAATGAAATATTATCGGTAATCATCCGGTTCATTCAGCAGACTCATTTAGCGCGAAGAACGGCAAGCAAGGATACGCCGAACGGGAGGGAGGCTTTACCCAGGAGATGGCGCTCCGCGCTGAAAATTTTATACAATAGGCTGTTGAGGGGATCAGCGGGAATTGCGGAGCCACTGGCAGAAGCTGCTCCCATCAACCGATCCTTGAATCTGGCAACCACGGCAAGCGGAAAAAGCAATGTATTGAAATAAGATATTTTGTCTATTCGCAGGCCAGCGGCCGCTATTTTTTGCCTTAATTGCTGCGCCGAATACCGCCTTTTATGATGCAGAAACTCGTCGTGCCGACTCCAAAGCCATTGATAAGCTGGAACGGTAACAAGGATATTTCCTCCGTCGGCAATTAAAGTGCGCAGCGCAACAAGCGTCGAAAAGTCCTCTTCTATATGCTCCAGGACGTCAAAAAGACATATCAGGTCAAACTTCTCATCGGAGAATGGAATATCGGTTGGGCAAAACCCGGCACGGATATCGAATCGATCGAGGGTTTTTTTGTTGGCGATCGATCTTGCTGTCGCATCCATCTCTAGCGCGCTTACTCGGCCAAAAGCCGAGAGCATTTCCAGATTACCGCCGGTGCCGGAGCCAATCTCCAGAATTCTCGCATTCGGCGGCAACGTCAGGCGATGAATAATCGAGGATAGTAAAACCCGTCTGGCTAAAAACCACCAATGGCGAGACTCGGTATCCGCCATTTCGAGATAAGCATTTGGATCCATTTCACGTTTACATTAAGTATAAGTAGTTTGGCCGCCGGGATTCCACCCAACAGAATGAGCCAGCTACCGCCGCTTGAAGAATACGCATCTCGAACACACATCTCAACCGATTAAGCCCTGCCGATGTTGCAAGGTGAAGCAGTGTCTTCCGAAGGAAGATGCTGTCCCGCAGCTCGTAGCACTCCCTCCACGGCCCGATCCCGGCTTCGCCGTGTCCCTCGTGCAGCTTCCGAGGCTGCTCTGCCTTTCAGAAGGTTATCGTTTGTCAGGAGCCATGCTCGACTCAGTTGTCTTTCTACTTGGCGTCCTTTTCACGGTAAACCACCGGAGCACTCCCAGGTTGAGCATCAGTTTGGGAATTTTTCCATAATTCGGCAGGCTTGTATTGGTTTAGAAGATAAAGAGGTCTTCCTTTAGACTCGTCGAACATGCGCCCAAGATATTCACCAATGATGCCGAGGGTGATCAGTTGCACCCCGCCGAGAAAGAGCATCGTTACCATTAACGATGGGTAGCCGGCAACCGGATTTCCATGGATCAGTGTATCGATGATGAGACCCACTCCAAAGACGAACGCCCCGAACGCGGCGAGTAACCCGAGGTAGGTCGCCACTTTGAGTGGTGCGGTGGTAAAGGAGGTAATGCCCTCAAGAGCAAAATTCCAGAGCCGCCAGTAGTTCCATTTGGTTTCCCCGGAATGGCGCGGGTCTCTGCGATAAGGAACCGCCTTCTGCGGATAACCGATCCAGGCAAAAAGGCCCTTCATGAAGCGATGCTGTTCGCGCAATTGCTTGAGCGAATCGACTGCCCTGCGGCTGAGCAAGCGGAAATCACCCGTATCCTCGGGTATCTTTATCCGGCTCATGCTCTGGATGATGCGGTAAAAACCGTAAGCCGTCGCTTTCTTGAAAACGCTTTCGCCATCTCTCCGGGTGCGCTTTGCGTAAGCGACGTCGTAGCCCTGACGCCAGTATTTAACCAATTCCAATATTAGCTCCGGCGGATCCTGCAAATCGGCGTCGATTACCACCACTGCATCACCGTTTGCGTTATCCAGCCCTGCTGTCAAGGCGATC
>DATJHX010000277.1:0-5605 GCA_035493655.1 Nitrosospira sp. | reverse complement strand
GCCGACCGCTGCGGATGGCAGCCCGGAGAGGATCGTGAGAGGATGAATGTAGCTTTCATAAAGCACCCCCAGCAATACGTAGATTACCAGCAGGGCGGTAACGATCAATATTACCTGGCTTGCCTGGGAAGACTGGAACGCCGCCGCATCCCCGGCATAGCTGGTTAAAACGCTCGCGGGCATATTCAGGTCGTGCTTGAATTGCTCGATCCGGGCCGAGGCGTCCCCAAGCGCGGCGCCGGGAGCAAGATTGAAGGAGATCGTCAATGCTTCAAGCTGGCCCGCATGGTTGATTGCAATCGGACCCACCTCGCGTTCGACCGACGCCACGCTGGATAGCGGGACCAGACTGTCGTTCTTGCCGCGCAGATAGATTTTGTCGAACGCACTCTCGTCGGTACGAGCTTCCGCGCTTACCTGCAAGATAACCTGGTAGCTGTCACTGGAGGTGTAAATGGTCGAAACCTGGCGTTCGCCAAAGGCACTATACAAGGTCGAGCGAATATCCGACATCTGCACTCCCAGCAGATTGACTTTGTCGCGATTGATCTTGAGCCGCGCCTGAAGCCCCTTCAATTGTGAATCACTGGTGACGTCTCGAAAAATCGGCTCCGCACGCATGCGCGACATGAGGCCATCGGCCGCCGCACGCAGCTCCCCGGCCTGCACGCTGCGCATGACATACTGATAGCGGCTCTTGCTGGTGCGGCCGCCCAGCCTGAGATTCTGGATGGGATTTATGAAAACGTTGACGCCGGGTATTGCGCGGACATCGCGGCGCAGGCTCTCGACCACCTTATCCAGATGGGGACGTTCGCTTCGCGGTTTGAGCGTCATGAACAGGCGGGCGCTGTTGCTATCGCTGGCATTGACGATCAGGGTGTCAACCGCGGGGTTGGCCCGGATCAGGCTGCCGGTACGCTGCAGCAACTCGGCCATCGCCGGAAAGGAAATATCCTCGACCGCCTCGACAGTAATCAGAGCTTGCCCGATATCCTCGCTGGGGAAAAAACCTTTGGGCAAGACTACGAACAGTAGGCCCGTAGCGATGAAGGTGCCGATGGCGATACCCATCACCAGGCGATGATGGCGCAGCGCCCAATCGAGCATGCGCTCATAGCCCGCCAATGTTTTAGCAAACCCACGTTCAAACCATTCGGTCCATTTCATGCTGAGACTCTCGGTCTGATGCCCGCTAATGTAGCGGCTGGTCATTACTGGAACCAATGTGAGCGATACCAGGGCTGACATCATGACCGCTATTCCGACAACAGCGGCAAACTCATGGAAAAGCAAACCGATCACACCGGGCATGAAGAAGATCGGAATGAAAACAGCAACCAGTGAAAGGGAAATCGACATGATCGTGAAGCTGACCTCTCTTGATCCCTGTAACGCCGCCTGCAAAGGGGGCACGCCCTTTTCGATATGACGAACAATGTTCTCGAGCATAACGATAGCATCGTCCACCACCAATCCCACTGCAAGTGTAATAGCCAGCAGGGAAATATTGTCCAGGCTGTAATCAAGAAAGCGCATCACCGCAACGGTTCCCAACAGCGAAATCGGTAATGACAATGCTGGAATCAGCGTAGCGGAAGCTTTGCGCAGGAACAGGAAAATCACAAGCAGCACGAGGGCGATCGTGATGGCCAGCGTGACCTGCACATCGTGAATCGAGTCCCGGATGGAAATCGAACGGTCGCCAGTCAATTTAAGATGTACGGATGATGGCATCTGCGCGACCAGCGTAGGAATGGCCGCCTTGATGGCATCCACCGTCGCAACGGTGTTCGCGCCCGGCTGGCGCTGCACCGAGAGAGTGATCGAGCGTTCGCCATTCACCCAGCTTGCAGTCTTGATCGATTCAACACTGTCCTCCACGTCCGCGACCTCCGAGAGTCTTATCGGATTCCCTATTGGTGAGGTAGCGATTATCAGGTTCGCAAACTCTGCAGCATTGCTGAGCTGCCGATTGGCCTGGATGGTAAGCGCTTGGCGGGGGCCTTCAAGCGTGCCAATGGGAGAGTTCGCGTTGGCGGTGCGGATCGCGGCCGCGATGTCATCGAGCGTCAGGTTTCTGACCGCAAGCGCTTCCGGATTCGCACGCACGCGCACGGCATATTTTTTCTGCCCGTTTATCTGTACCTGCGCTACTCCAGTCAGCGTCGATAATGTCGGTGCAATAAGATCTTCCGCGTAACTGTTCAACTCAGGCAAAGACATCGAGGGAGAGGTCAACGCAAAAAAAAGGATTGGCGAATCAGCGGGATTAATCTTGCGGTAGGAGGGAGGCGCGGTCATCTCGGCCGGGAGCGAGCGCTCCGCGCGCAGCAGTGCCGCCTGCACGTCTATCGAAGCAGCGTCGATATCGCGGCCCTGATCAAATTCCAGTGTAATGGAGGTGTTGCCAAGCGTACTGGTCGAACTGATGACCGAAAGACCCGAGATAGTGGAAAATTGCCGTTCCAGTTGAGTGGCCACTGAGGAGGCCATGGTTTCCGGGCTGGCGCCCGGCAGCGTTGCCGTGACGGAAATAGTGGGCGAGTCATAGCTCGGAAGAGCGGCAATCGGCAATCCGCCATAGGCTATAATGCCAGCTACAATGGCGGAAGCGGATAGCAGTACCGTCATTATCGGCCGGCGGATGCACAATTCCGAGAGGTTCATCGCCGATGCGCCGCCGCACTGCTTTTGGTAATGATATCTCCTAACCCCGGCATGCTCATTTGTCTGCCGATACTCGCTCTCGCTTGCCAACCTCTGTACCCGCCTCCGACTGGGCCTCGGCCACCGCGCTGCCCGGCCTGAGATTCTGGGCGCCCTCTACCACTACCCGCATGCCCTGTACGACGCCGCTTCCTTCCACGACTGCAATCTCATCCTGCACCAGGTGGACATTGATTGGGAGCAAATTCACCTTGTTATCATCACCCACCACATACAGGAATTTCTTCTCCGGCCCTGTTTGAACGGCCTGCACCGGCACTGTAAGTGCCCCTGCCAGCGTCCGCGGCGAGAGCGCCACCGTCACGAACATCCCTGGCCAGAGATGATTATCCGCGTTGGGGAACTCCGCCTTGAGACGGATCGTGCCGCTTGCCGTATCGATCATGTTATCGATGAATATCAGGCGCCCCGTTCTCATCTGTTTCGTGGCGTTATCCAACTCCACATTGACAGCCACATCCCCTTTCGCCAGCGCCTCTTCCAAAGGCACGAACTCACGTTCCGGCAAGGTGAAACTGACATTGATTGGATCGATCTGCGTGATGCTCACTAATGCATCGTTCGGCTGCACCAGGCTGCCCTGATAAACCGAGATGGCGCCGGTACGTCCCGCAATCGGTGCAATGATTTCGCTAAAACCAACGGCGACGCGATTGGCCTGCACCGTAGCCTGATCGATTGCAAGCTGGGCGCGCATAGCCTCGACCTGGTTCTCCGCCACGTCAAGCGCCGCCGGTGAAATAAAATTCTGACGAAAAAGCTCCCGCTGGCGTTCGAGATTACGCTCGGCATTTCGCAGGTCGGCACGAGCCTTTGCCAATTGTCCTTCAGTCTTGCGGAGGTTGGCGTCTTCGGTGCGTGCATCAAGCGTGAACAATCTTTCGCCCTTCTTCACGAATTGCCCTTCCTTGATATGCACTGACCTGATGACAGCGCTGAGTTGCGGCCGCACCGCAACCGTTTGCTGCGCGGATACCGTGCCATTAGCCGTAAGCCTGACGGGGACGTTGCGTCGTTCGACCGGAGCGCTCAACACCGGGATAACCTCGGGTCGCTTGCTCCTTGCATCGGTTGCGCCACTCTGGTTGCGCCATACCCAGGTACTGGCGATCGCGCCGGCAATCAGAACGCTGGCAAGCGTTACTTTCAGGCGGAACTTTCCGCGCGCTTCACCATTTCCCGTTGCCGGCTTTGTTTGAGGAATGGTTTGCATTCAAGCTATCCGGCAATTGCGAAGTTGTGAACGAAGTTGAGAAAGTTGCGATAATTTGGCAGGCCCGAGCATATGACCTGAATGGCGGCGTCGAGTCAATTTACGATCTTTCCTCCAGCCAGTCTTATTCGCCACGCACAGCGGCTGGATATCGCTTCGTCATGGGTCACCAGAACCAGCGTAGTGCCATGCTCCCGATTCAGCTCGAACATCAGTTCTATGATTTGTGCGCCCGTGGCAGAATCCAGATTGCCAGTCGGTTCGTCCGCCAGCAGCAATTGGGGTTGAGTCACGAATGCGCGCGCGATGGCGACGCGCTGCTGCTCGCCCCCTGAAAGCTGGCGGGGATAATGTTTCAGACGCATTCCGAGCCCGACGCGTTCAAGCAGTTGCAACGCAGGGGTATATACTTCGTTAGCGCCGGTAAGCTCCAGCGGCAGCATCACGTTCTCGATCGCTGTCAATGCCGGCAGCAATTGAAACGACTGAAATACGAAACCCAGTATACGGCCGCGTACAGCAGCGCGCGCGTCTTCATCCAATGCGAAAATATCCTGCCCATCCAGGTGAACCTTGCCGCTGGAGGGTGTATCTAATCCTGCGAGCAGGCCCAGCAATGTGGATTTACCGGAGCCCGACGCTCCCACCACGGCGACCGAATCGCCGGCACTTACTTCCAGATTGATGTTCTCCAGGATTGTGAGCTTTTCGTCCCCCGTGCTGACCTGCTTGGTCAACTCGATGGCCTGCACGATAGGCCGTACAACAAGGTTATCTGACATGAAAAATTTCCTGATTACGCTTTGTATTTTATCAAGTTTTACAGCCGCCAATCTGGGCGCGGCAACGGTACCGGCACCCGGTCCCATGACGACTATTATGGTGTTTGGCGACAGTTTGTCCGCCGGCTACGGACTGCCGCAGGACGCTGGATGGGTGAGTCTGCTGAAGAGGCGGCTGCAAACGGTATCACAGGTATCCGTGATCAACAACAGCATCAGCGGCGAAACGGCGATGGGGGGACGCAGTCGCATCGAACAAGCGCTAAAAACGCATCGGCCGGATATCGTCATTATCGAACTCGGCGGCAATGACGGGCTGCGCGGAGCATCCATTGACTCGATTCGGGAGAATCTGGAAGCCATCATCGAGGCCTGTCAGCGGCATAAGGCGACAGTACTGCTGGCCGGGATGCAACTCCCGCCCAATTATGGCATGACATATACCCAAAAGTTTCAGGATATCTATCCGCAATTGGCAAAACGCCATGGGATCAAACTCGTGCCATTCCTATTGGACGGGTTCGGCAGCAAGCGGGAATTCTTTCAGGCGGATGGCGTACATCCGACTGTCCAGGCGCAGGAAAAAATCGTGGACAACGTCTGGAAGGTGTTAAGAACAATGCTTAAATCTCAGCAGAGGATAGCTTATGACGCCAAATGAGGACGTCAAACAAGCCATAATATTCGAACTGGCTATTTTACACCATACTGTCCATCATCTTCATCCGTTCAGGGCCCCTGATTTGAACAAGAATGACTTATAACTATCGACACATTTTACTGGCGGCTGATCTGTCAGAGCAAAGCGCGTATGTCGCCCGGAAGGCAAAGCATCTGGCTCAAACATTCCAGGCGAACCTGAGTATTATTCATGTACTGG
>DATJHX010000276.1:0-4017 GCA_035493655.1 Nitrosospira sp. | reverse complement strand
TCAGAACGTGATCACCGGCCAGGTCACGAAGGAGGAAAGATGGTCATCATCAAAGTCTTCAAGATGACAATCTATATCTGGTTGCTTTAGCCGCTTTTCAGGCCGGGTAATCAGGGCGGGCATTTGTCCCCGCGCTCTGTTTCCGCTTTTTCATTGTCAGCGCTTGTACTCGCTCCGATTTCCTGGACGCCGCGCCGATAACACCCCGAAAAAAACTGATCAGTTCCGGCACATGATGATCGAAAGTGAAAAGGTGCCGTTGCTGCCAAACCCGCTCGCGAACGGCTTGCAACTGCTCGCGGTCTCGCAGCTGGGCAGCAAGCTCATCCATTGTATTAAAAAAAATTCCGGTACCGAGCTGCTTCACCAAGGTTTGCGTAGCGACGAGTGCGCCGTCATTGGCCTTCTGCAGCATCGGCAGACCGGCCGCCGCAAGCGTGCTTAGGCGGGCCGGGTAATTGAGATCATCCCAGTTTGCCCTCCGGATGTCACCTCCATTGCCGCTCTCAAAGAGGTGCAGCCAGCCCGCATCATATTGGGAAAACTCCTCGGTCCAGCGGCTTTGATCTACATTGGGATGCAGATGCAGGTAGCCGGGCGCCATCACCTGGGTTTTTTCAATCCACTGGAGCCATTGTCCATGGGTTATCTCCCCATAAAAATGCAGATGAATGCCACGGGTGGCCAACTCCGCCACATTATGCGGGTGCAGACCGATCGGCCGACCTGGCGAGACTGTGTGAATTTCGCCGACGGCTGCGGAGTGCAGCGGTGTGCGCGGCTGATCAAACCAGTCACGCTTGGGCAAGTCGCCATCCAGCACATGGGTCGGTTTTTCCAGAGACAGACCGGGAACAATGGTATCGAACCAATCCCGCATCTCCGGGCTCGAGAAGATCTGCCCATCCGAATACCGATGCAGGTCGATCAATTGCGGCCAGGTCCCCTTTTCCAGGCAAATAAACGGTCCCTCCTTGAAATGCCAGACGAATGGAATGCCCGGTGTCGCCATTAATACCTCATGTGCAAACGGAACTGCCTGCCAGTTGAGCAAGGCATAGATAACATCCGGCTGAATCCGTTTTACCGCTTCACGCCAATTGTCTCGCGGCAGATCCTCGACATGTCCAAAAGGCAGCGGTCCCACGGTGTTGTACCAATACGGATGCTGCATCCACAAGCCATAGAGCCTGTGCCCCTGCTCTTCCAGCGCAAGCACGCGGTCGGCGTTATACGCCAGCTCACCGACCAGAAGTATTTTCAGTCCGTCCTCGGCGCGCGGGCTATCCTGCCGCTCGCGCATCTTTTGATAGTGGCTCGGCTCATCAATCAAGTGGCCTACCGATGTACGAAAGCGCATGGGCTCCTTGACCCGGTAGTGCGAGCGAAAGGGATTGATGCCGCCTTCAGGTTCCTGCATGATCTTGTGCCGCTGCATCGGATGCGATACCCATTCGCAAGTGATGCTATTACTGGCGGCAAAAGCACCGAGTGGCCTCAGCCGTGCCCAGTAGAGGCGTTCCAGGTCATCCGACTCCAGTTCCGGGCGCTCCAGCCAGCGCACCGCGGTCTTTCGATGCATGCACTGCACCAGTTGCAATGGGAACCCCGCGATCTGCCCGCCAGCCTCCCTGTTGTAATGGTGGCGCACACCGGAATAAGCCAGTACAGCTTCCGTCTGTGTCTCAAGACAGGCCTTCAGGCTGCGCAGATGATCCTGGTAATAGACATCGTCACTCGGTAAGTAAGCAATAAGCGGCGCTTTCGCTTTGGTAATACCCAGATTCAAGACGTGGCCCAGCCCGTGGTTTTCTGCCAGCGAGTAATAATGTATGCGCACATCGCCCAAGTATCCGGATATTACTTCGGCTGTTCCATCCCCCGAACCGTCATCGATTATGATCGCTTCCCAATCGGTCAGGGCTTGCGCCTGCAGGCTGTCAAGTGCGCGCTCGATGAATCGTGCTTGCTCGTAAGTTGGGATCACTACGCTGATCGATGGCGAATATGGTTGCAGCATCCTGTTCCCTTTCTGTAGTTGAATGTCCTGAACCTAGGCTAAACTCATGCGTGGATAGGGTAAGTATAGTCATGAGGGAGCTAATCAGCGGAGGTTTTTCCATGTATCGGTAATCGACGAATGTTTTCTATTTGCTAGCGGCAACGGTACGGGCCCCGTAACACCATCAACCTCGTATAGGCCCTTTCTCCAGTTCACCCTCACAGTTTGTTACAATTGCGTTTGGCGGTTTTTACAGATTATTGATGAACAAGCGAAAAATTCTCGTCACCTCAGCACTTCCTTACGCGAATGGCAGCATTCACCTCGGCCATCTAGTGGAGTACATTCAGACCGATATCTGGGTACGCTTTCAAAAAATGCAGGAACACGAGGTGCACTACGTCTGCGCGGATGATACCCACGGTACGCCAATCATGCTTCGCGCCGAACAGGAAGGTATTACGCCCAAGCAGTTGATAGATCGTGTATGGAAGGAACATAAAGCCGATTTTGACGGGTTCTATGTCGATTTCGACAGTTACTACACTACCGATTCGCCAGAGAATCAGGAATTTTGCAACGACATTTACGGGCAGCTTGAAGCCGAGGGTTTGATTGACAAACGCTCGGTCGAGCAGTTCTTCGATCCCGTTAAACAAATGTTTTTGCCTGATCGGTATATCAAGGGTGAATGTCCGAATTGCCACGCCAAAGATCAATATGGCGATTCGTGCGAGGCGTGTGGCGCCACTTACTCTCCAACCGATCTGATCAACGCTTACTCCGCTGTATCAGGAGCAAAGCCGCAGCGTCAGGCCTCGGATCACTATTTCTTCAAGCTTTCCGACCTGCGCTGCAAGACCTTTTTACAGAATTGGGTCTTCGAGTCATTTTCGGATCCATCCGGAATAGTTCTGGAAAAGAAGCAGCGGCTGCAGCCGGAAGCGGCGAACAAGATGAATGAATGGCTCTCAGCCGGCCTGGCCGATTGGGATATTTCGCGGGATGCCCCATATTTCGGTTTTCCCATTCCAGGCACATCCGGTAAAAAGTTTTTTTACGTGTGGCTCGACGCACCTGTTGGCTACTTCGGCAGCTTCAAGCATTACTTCAAACAGAAACGCCGGTCTCAAGCCGAGATCGACGAGTTTCTACGGTCTGGCGGCAATACCGAAATGATTCATTTTATCGGTAAGGATATTCTTTACTTTCACGCTTTGTTCTGGCCCGCCATGCTGGAATTCTCCGGCTACCGCACCCCTACCCAGATTTATGCCCACGGATTCCTGACCGTCAACGGCCAGAAGATGTCCAAGTCCCGCGGAACATTTATTACCGCGAGAAGCTACCTGGATCAGGGCCTGAATCCGGAATGGCTGCGTTACTACTACGCCGCCAAGCTCAACGACACTATGGAAGATATCGATCTTAATTTCGATGATTTCATTGCGCGGGTTAACAGCGATCTGGTGGGGAAATACATCAACATCGCCAGCAGATGCGCGGGCTTTATTTCCAAAAAGTTTGGCGGCAAGCTCACTGCCACCATTTCCGAAGGAAACAGGAGATGGTTCAATCGATTCATATTCTGCCAGCTTGGCGAGGAAGATACCTTTCTTGCCCGCCATACTTCCATCACAGGCTATTTTGAAGGGCGGGAATACAGCAAGGCCATAAAAGAAATCATGCTGGCGGCGGACGTGGCGAATCAGTATGTGGACCGGATGAAACCCTGGGTGCTCGCAAAAAATAGCGAGAACGACGCTGAGTTGCATGAAATTTGCAGTGTCGCCCTCAACATGTTTCGCATCCTGACCGTATACCTCAAACCGGTGCTGCCAACGCTCGCGGAAAAAGCGGAGCAGTTTTTAGGAGTGACCCCTCTCACCTGGAAAGATGCCAATTCGCAAAACCGGCTATTACCCGACGATCACCGGATCAACGACTATGAGCACCTGATGACTCGCCTCGACGCCAAACAAATTGATGCGCTCGTCGATGCGAATAAGGAAACT
>DATJHX010000275.1:0-4003 GCA_035493655.1 Nitrosospira sp. | reverse complement strand
ATGCGAAAGATTTCGGAGTGGGGCTGAACTGGCATCTGAACCGCAAAACAAAATTGCAACTCAACTACGATCAGACCAACTTTCAAGGTGGTGCGCCGAGCGGCGCCGACCGGCCTAGCGAAAAAGTCTTGTCGTCGCGCATGCAGTTTGCATTCTGATCATACCAGCAGGCAACCTCTCGATCTGATCCAATATGATTTTTATGTTTCTCAAGTCAAGGAATTTTTCTTTGCACGCCAACCCATATCGGCTGGGGGAATGAAAAACTTATCGCACACGAGTTATTGTTTCGGCGTGCACGCCTGGGGCAATCTGGTATTCCAAACGATTCTCGGGAAATCATCTCTGCATCGCATATATCGGCGAGCCAGGCATTGAATATGTGACCGGTATAGGGCACATCCTTCAATCGCCTGATAACTTCTTATTTCTATGGATCCGTTGTTTTGAGACAACGTTTTGGGGTTCCCTTAAGCCCGGCTTAATTTAGTCGTCCCTGAAAAACCTGTTTTTAGCAGATGCTGCGTATTCTGCTCGTTCGGCTCAGTCAAGTGTCCGCCAGAGCAGCGCGGGTGGTTGCACCAATCTCTCGACAAGAGGGCGCGTTCCTTGGAGCTGCTGGCGGTTGTTGTCATCGTACTCATCGGCCAAGTGCTCGTACAGGATGGTCGCACCGACCAACATCAATACAATCCCTCCGAGTATTTCAGCGCGTCGGCCTGCTAGGGTACCTAGTACCCGACCGAGCATGGTCCCGATGGTGACCATAGTCATGGTAGCGAGGCCAATGGCCGCCGCCGCTACCAGAATGTTGACGTCGATGAATGCTAGGCCGATCCCAACGGCAAGAGCGTCGATGCTGGTGGCAATAGCCGTGACCACGAGCAGGAAGAAGCCATGCTGCTTGGTTTTTTCTTCCTCTTCTTCCGAGGCTTTCAAACCGTTGTAGATCATATGCAAGCCCAGGATAAGCAATAAGCCAAATGCTATCCAATGGTCCCAGTCTTTGACGAATTGCGAGGCCGCCTGGCCGATTAACCAGCCAGCGATCGGGGTAATGGCTTCGACCACACCAAAAATCAGGCCCATGCGCAGGGCCTCGAAGAGGCGAGGTTTGTGTAGGCTCGATCCTTTGCCGATGGCTGCTGCAAAGGAATCCGTTGACATAGCGAGGGCGAGCATTATTAAAGAGAAGGGACTCACAATTTTCTATTTCCAGCCTGCTGCGGGAATGGATAAGCTTTTCAGCGATGCAGCCCCACCTGACAATACATCCCTGCTGGGGCGGGAGGGAAAGATACCAGGTACCCGGGAACTGATTCTCCATGAAAGCAATTGCCTCCCGTATGAGGTGGCTCAAGAAACGGTATGGATATAGGCTTTGGTTCATACGGCCCGGCCGTGGCAGCCCGTGGATCGAGGAAACTTGAATGAGCCTTTGTCCAACGTACGAAATATCCAAGCCCAGGATCAGAACGTGATACCGGCTTGATCGCGCCCCAGGCATGCGCTACATCCACGGGCTCGAAGTAACAGCCATCGAAGGAGTACAGCGTACGTCTGACACAAGGAATAGTTGTGCAAAATACGGACACGGAAGCGATCGCTCACCTCGCTTAGGACAACGAAATCAGATTTTAGGCAAAGTCACCCCGTGCTGGCCCTGATATTTCCCGCCGCGGTCCTTATATGACGTTTCGCAGACTTCGTCCGACTCGAAAAAAATTACCTGGGCCACGCCTTCATTGGCATATATCTTTGCCGGAAGCGGCGTGGTGTTGGAAAACTCAAGCGTGACATAACCCTCCCATTCCGGCTCAAACGGAGTGACATTAACGATAATGCCGCAACGGGCATAGGTGGATTTCCCCAGGCAGATGGTCAGTACATTGCGCGGAATGCGAAAATATTCGACAGTTCGGGCAAGTGCGAAGGAGTTGGGTGGAATGAGGCAAACATTGCTCTTCACATCGACAAAAGAATTGGAGTCGAAATTCTTGGGATCGACGATGGCGGAATTGATATTCGTGAACAGTTTGAATTCGTCCGAGCAGCGGATATCGTACCCATAGCTCGATGTTCCATAAGATACGATCTTCTGCCCGTTGGCATACTTGATCTGGTTGGGCTCGAAGGGCTCGATCATCCGGTGCTCCACCGCCATGCGGCGAATCCAGCGATCAGACTTGATTGTCATTTTGAACGAATGGGAAGATTGAGTGATGTCATGCGCAAAAGGGAGCCGACGAAAGGGCCTATGCGGCGATTCGCAGCCCTGGGAAGATCAGGTGTCCTCAATCACAATCTTTGCGAATAACGCGGAATGATCAAGTGACAGTTCATCCACCTTCACAGCGAGGCGCCGGGCGATCCCGCGGTAGATCTCAGCTATTCGGCCGTTCGGGTCAGCCGCTACGGTGGGAGCGCCTGCATCCGTATGCTCGCGAATTTTGATGTCGAGCGGCAGGCTGCCCAGCAATTCCACATCGTAGTCCTTGCACATTTTCTGGCCGCCGCCCTCACCAAAGATGTGCTCCTCATGGCCGCAACTGGAGCAAATATGCGTACTCATGTTTTCTATGATGCCGAGAATGGGGATCCCCACTTTCTCGAACATCTTGAGTCCTTTCCGAGCATCGAGCAGCGCGATATCCTGCGGGGTGGTAACGATTACCGCGCCTGTAACCGGCACCTTCTGCGCCAGTGTCAACTGGATATCGCCGGTTCCAGGCGGCATATCCACAATCAAATAATCGACGTCGTTCCAGCGCGTATCGTTCAGCAACTGCTGCAGCGCCTGGGTGACCATAGGGCCGCGCCACACCATGGGCGTTTCCACATCAATGAGGAAACCGATCGACATGGCCTGGATACCATGGGCTTGCATCGGCTCGATACTCTTGCCGTCAGGCGATTCGGGGCGTCCGCTGATGCCCAGCATCTGCGGTTGTGAAGGTCCATAGATATCCGCGTCCAGAATACCGACTGAGGCGCCCTCCGCCGCCAGCGCCAGGGCCAGGTTGACCGCAGTTGCGGATTTGCCTACGCCGCCCTTGCCGGATGCCACGGCAATGATGTTCTTCACCCCAGGGATGAGCTTGACCCCGCGTTGAACGCTGTGAGACACGATCTTGCTCGTGACATTAACGCTCACGCTGCCAATTCCGGGAATGCTTTTGAGCTTGTCGGCAACCTGTTTGCGAATGCCCTCCACCACGCTTTTTGCCGGATAACCCAGCATGATATCAAGCGAGACGTCGTCGCCATCTACTTTGATATTATGGGCTTCATTGCTGGTCACGTAATCCTTGCCGGTACTGAGATCAACGATCTCCATAAGAGCTGACTTTATTTGCTGTTCGGTGATAGCCACAATAAGACTCCTTCTGACTTGTGCTGATCTACTTATGCCCGTCGCGAGTCATAAATCGAGATGCTTCAATATTAACATATGCAATCAGGAGCCTGGAGAAGCTGAAGAATAAAGAGAGGCAATGGGCGGAATTCCCACTGCTAAAGTGGCTGCCGCTGAAGTTTTCGGCTATAACGCGAGCAACTCTCGCTATTATTACAGACAGGCTGATACCGCAGTATGGAGAAAGCGGGTGCAGTACGAATTAAGCGGCCTGAATTCTCTACCGGCGAGCTTGACCTGCTGAAGCGAAGCGGATTCCTACAGCGCGCTTACAGCTTATATTGATAACATATGAGCTTCTTGCAAAACCCTTGGGTGATCTGAGCGTAGGCATTGCATCTACTGATCCAGCTCACCTGAGGAGCAATTTTATTAAAGTTTCTGACGCATTTTGTTTCAGAAGCCCTGTTTTCGACCCATCGGCACGATGAACTCCCATGCCGGATCTGGCAACACACCAAAGAACTGAATAACGGTCCTCTCAGTCTACGTCAGCAAGCGCATCAACTGATCGGTGGAAAGCGCCAGAACACCGAACATCAAATGCGACATCACTTTGGCATGGCCTCTGACCCGGATATAGCGGCC
>DATJHX010000274.1:0-6879 GCA_035493655.1 Nitrosospira sp. | reverse complement strand
AAGGGGGGATCAATTCTTATAGGTAACGCCATACCTAGACCTTTGTTTCTTATACCGCTTTTTCCAATACAGGGCTTTTCGCGATATGCTTGACACGCTACATATCGCAACATACAACATCCATAAAGGTGTTTCTCATTTCAAACGCCGTATGGTGGTGCACCAGTTACGTGACAGCCTGCGTACGCTTAATGCCGATATCATTTTTTTGCAGGAGGTGGTCGGGGATCATAAAGGACATGCCGCCCGCTTCGAAAATTGGCCGGGCGCCCAGCACGAGTTTCTCGCCGATTCAGTTTGGACCGATTTCGCCTACGGAAAAAACGCAGTATACGATGAAGGGCATCATGGCAATGCCATTCTGAGCCGCTATCCCATTACGCGCTGGGACAACGTGGACGTTTCAGCCCATCGCTTCGAAAGCCGCGGCATGCTGCATTGCGAAATCGCTATCCCGGAGTGGACGGACAAACTGCATTGCATCTGTGTTCACCTGGGGCTGTTCAAACGCGGCCAGGCGCAGCAATTGCTGGCACTGGAACAGCATATCGAACAACTGGTGCCGCCACAGGCGCCGCTCGTCATTGCCGGAGATTTTAACGATTGGCGCGAAATGGCGAGCCGCGTCCTCGTTGAACGGCTTAATCTGATGGAAGCCTTCGAGTTGACCGAGGGCAGGGCTGCGCGCAGTTTTCCTGCGGCTCTGCCGCTGTTTCGCCTCGATCGAATCTATATCCGTGGCTTTCAGGTAGAAAAAACGCAGGTGCATCAGGGCAAGCCCTGGTCGAAAATTTCCGATCACGCTGTACTGTCGGCAAGAATGGTTCGTGCATGACGACATTCGCGACATTAGCAAGCCGTAACGAAATCGCTGCCGCTGCAGCCATGCTGCGAGCGGGTGGTGTGGTTGCCTTCGCGACCGAAACGGTTTATGGGCTGGGGGCGGATGTCTGCAATCCTGCGGCTGTAAAACGAATATTCGAAATCAAGGGTCGTCCTTTCGATCATCCGCTCATCGTTCATATAGCGGATTCATCGAAGCTGCAACACTGGGCCGAAGATGTACCGGAACAAGCCTGGCTATTAGCCGAGCGCTTCTGGCCGGGTCCTCTGACATTGATATTGCCGCGCAGCCGCCGCATCTCGAAAAACATAACGGGCGGACAGGATACGGTTGGTCTGCGCGTACCGAGTCATCCTGTCGCGCTCGCCTTGCTGGACGCGCTAGGCCCCGAAGGAGCGGTTGCTGCTCCCTCGGCCAACCGGTTCGGCCATGTGAGCGCCACAACCGCAGCTCATGTGCGCGAGGAACTGGGCGATAGTGTAGACATGGTTCTGGATGGAGGGCCATGCGAGGTTGGACTGGAAAGCACCATTGTAGGTTTTGAAGGCCAGGGTAGCCAAAAGAGCCATAGAGAGAACAGCAGAGCCATTATATTCAGGCCGGGCGGCATCCCGCTGGCAGCGCTGGCCGAAGTGCTGAACGGGAATATCGCCATGGCTGAAAAGCCAAATCATACTCAGCGAGTGCCGGGCGCCCTTGCTTCCCATTACGCCCCGGCAACCCCGCTGGAGCTATGCCCCCGGGAATATTTGCCGCTCCGCTCTCTCGAATTGGAGCTAAAGGGAGTAAATTTAGGAATCGTGACCTGGTCGGCCCAATGCACCGAACAACTCAATCACTGGGAAAGAAACAACGTTATGCACTTTCCCATGCCGCCTGCCCCCGAGAGCTATGGCCGCCTGCTATACGCGACCTTGCGGCGGCTCGATAATCAGGGTTTTGATCGTCTATTAATAGAAGCGCTCCCTGACGAACCGGAATGGACGGCTGTCATGGATCGGTTGCGGCGCGCCAGCTGTAACGATGTAAAGACGAATTCTAAAGATGAGGCCGTGTATGGATAATGGAAATCAACCGCTTCGCGCCGTGCTGTTTGACGTGGACGGCACGCTGGCTGATACCGAACGCGACGGTCATCGCATCGCCTTCAATGCCGCGTTCGCGGAACTCGGCCTGGACTGGACTTGGGACGTCGACTTATACGGCGACCTGCTGAAGATCACCGGTGGAAAAGAGCGTATCCATTATTATATGAAAAACTATGCTCCAGCCGAAATGGACCGCATGGGTCTAGATGGCCTGGATGCCTGGATTGCCAGCCTGCATAAGATTAAGACGAAGCATTATGTGAGCCTGCTCGAAGGCGGAGAAATTCCGTTGCGTCCCGGGGTTGAGCGCCTGATCCAGGGCCTGCGCGATGCAGGAATAAAAATTGCCATCGCAACCACGACGACAGAAGAAAATGTAACGGCTTTGTTGAAGTCCACGCTGGGGGAAGATTCTCTCGAATGGTTTGACGTTATCGGTGCGGGAGATATCGTACCCGGTAAAAAGCCCGAACCGGATATTTATCATTGGGCACTCGAACAGCTTGGGTTGCCGGCACAACAATGCATTGCGGTGGAAGATTCGGAAAATGGGCTGAAGGCGTCGCTTGCGGCAGGGCTTGACACGGTTGTGACAGTGAACGCTTACACCCGGCTGCAAAATTTTAATGGTGCTACGCTCGTGCTATCGGATCTGGGTGAACCCACCCAGCCATTCGCTGTGCTTGAGGGAGATGCATTTAATAGCGGATGGGTTGATGCGGAACTGCTGTTAAAATTGAAAACTTGAAAATTGTATTTCTGAAGAGATATCCCTGGGAGAGCCCCTTAATCCTTTGACGGGCTCGTCAAATTTTCGGCTGCTCTTTTATGCAGAAGCTGAACCGAAATCAAGTTGTCATCCCCCACGGATAACATAGGACCCCTGATCATTTCTGATAAGAAAAGCAAAGTGCTGCATCCCCGCGCCGCAAATTATTCCCGTCGAGTCCTGTATGTCTTTGAAGGCGTCGGGCTGATCGTTATTGCCCTCGCCACGATATTCGCCGGTTATCAGGAAACCATGTCCATGATCAACACAGCCAGAGTCACATTGGCGGACCTGTTGTTGATGTTTCTCTATCTGGAAATTTTGACCATGGTTGGGCTCTATTTCGAGTCTGGCAAGCTCCCGGTACGGTTTCCTCTTTACATTGCCATGGTGGCCATGGCGCGCTACGTGATCGTGGATATCAAGGAAATGGATAATCTCCGGCTGCTCGGTGTATCCGCCTCGATAGTGCTTGTCGCGGTGGCCGTATTGGTCATCCGCTATGGACATGTGCGTTATCCCTATCTGGAAGATATGGAGGAACTGGGCGAAGCCACGCCTCATAATAACCATCCCCGCGATTAAAGCTGATCAGGCGCTAGAGCGTCTTTATGCATTCAAAGCTTCGGACAAAATGAGGCACGGCAGAAATTCTGTCATTGCCGGATATGCAGGGCTGGTAACCATGGTAACAGTATTACAATAAGACATATTACGGCGAGATATTGGCATAGAGGTTGGAATGGGAAAACCGGTAGTTGGCGTTGTGATGGGTAGCAGCAGCGACTGGGAAGTGATGAGGCATGCAGCGCTTGTATTAAAAGATTTTAATGTGCCCTGCGAAGCCGAGGTCATCTCCGCCCATCGCACCCCGGACCGCATGTTCGAATATGCCGAGACCGCCATCGAGCGTGGACTCAAATGTATCATCGCCGGCGCCGGTGGCGCGGCGCATCTTCCCGGCATGATCGCAGCCAAAACTGTCCTGCCGGTGCTGGGTGTGCCGGTTACGTCCAGACAGCTTCAAGGTCTCGACTCCCTTCTTTCCATTGTTCAAATGCCCAAGGGCATTCCCGTCGCTACGTTTGCCATAGGCGAGGCGGGCGCATCCAACGCCGGACTGTTTGCGGTCGCCTTGCTGGCGGTGCAAGACGCCCGGCTTGCCCAGCGGCTTCTCGAATTCCGCAACTCACAGCGAGCAACAGTTGCGGCCATGACACTGCCCGAATTATGAGCATCGCGCCGGGAGCAATGCTGGGTCTCCTTGGCGGGGGCCAGCTTGGCCGCATGTTTATAATGGCGGCGCAAAGCATGGGCTATCGCGTCACCGTGCTCGATCCGGCTGACAACAGTCCATCAAGCAGCATAGCCGACCGGCATTTATCCGCCGATTACCTCGACGGAGACGCGTTGCGCGAGCTGGGGTCCACCTGTGCGGGTGTCACCACGGAATTCGAGAATGTACCGGCTGAAGCCCTCAGAACACTGACTGAATACTGCATTGTCAGTCCTCCATCAAGCAGTGTCGCGGTCTCCCAGAATCGTATACTGGAAAAAAAATTCCTGGTCGCCAACGGGTTCGAGGTCGCACCTTACAGGGTGATTCACAATCCGGATAACTCGCATAACCTGAATGGCGCAACACCACAAGCGCATCCGGAACAACTCTCGAGCTTGTTTCCCGGAATTCTCAAGGTGAGCCGGCTGGGCTACGACGGCAAGGGACAGGTACTTGTGAACAACGCGGCAGAGCTGGAGAGCGCATTCGCCACCATGAACCGGGAGCCCTGCGTTCTGGAAAAGCTGATGCCGTTGGAAAGTGAAATATCGGTCATCGTGGGGCGCGCGTTCAATGGCGAGGTTGTTACATTTCCTGTGCCAGAGAATCAGCATCGAGGCGGTATCCTCGATATCAGCATTATTCCCGCCAGAGTATCACCGGTGGTTATTCAAAATGCATGTAAAATTGCGGCGCGTGTCGCGGAGAAGCTTGATTACCGAGGAGTGCTATGTGTCGAGTTTTTTGTGCTTGCCGATGAAAAACTGCTCGTCAATGAAGTTGCGCCCCGGCCCCATAACAGCGGTCACTATACTATTGATGCGTGTATTACCTCTCAGTTCGAGCAGCAGGTACGGATACTCTGCGGCATGCCGCTCGGAAGCACCGAAATGCACGGCGCGGCGGTGATGGTGAATCTGTTGGGTGACCTGTGGCGTGAGGGAGAGCCGGAATGGGAACGAGTGCTGCGGCATCCCAACGTAAAATTGCACCTGTACGGCAAGCTGGCGGCGCGGCCCGGGCGCAAAATGGGGCATTTTACAGTCCTTGATAAAACCGCTGAAGCCGCGTTGCAGCTCGCACTGGAAATCAAGCAATCGCTTGAGCGCTAGCAGATGATAGGCCAGTGAGCATGCATAGAGACACGGCAATGAGTAATGAAGTGGCATTATTTGAAACGAGCCTGCAAAGCTTGTCGCTGCTGCATCGGGGCAAGGTGCGCGACATTTACGAAGTAGATGACGACAAGCTCTTAATCATCCAGACGGACCGGCTTTCCGCATTCGATGTGATTCTGCCGACACCTGTGCCGGGCAAGGGCAAGTTGCTGACGTCGCTATCCAGCTTCTGGTTCGAGAAACTCGCTCATATCGTTCCCAATCACCTTACCGGTGTACCCCCCGAATCTGTCGTAGCGGAGAGCGAACGCGAACAGGTGGCTGGCCGCGCGTTTGTGGTAAAACGGCTGAAGCCGCTGCCCATCGAAGCTATCGTGCGCGGTTATGTCGCAGGTTCAGGATGGAAGGATTACAAGAGTAGCGGCATGATATGCGGGATCACGCTCCCGGCCGGACTGCGCGAAGCGGCGAAATTGCCGGGAGGGGCAATTTTTACGCCTTCGACCAAGGCGGCGCAGGGCAAGCATGACGAGAATATTGGATTCCCGGAAATGGAGCGGCTGTTGGGCAAGGACCTCGCCGAGCAGGTACGGGAAAAGTCGATCGCCTTGTATACGGAAGCGGCGAATTACGCGATTACCAAAGGCATTATTATCGCCGACACGAAGTTCGAGTTCGGCCTGGATAACGAAAGCAGGCTTTATCTCATTGACGAAGCGCTAACCCCTGATTCATCCCGTTTCTGGCCAACCGACCAGTACGCGCCGGGCAAAAATCCTCCCAGTTACGACAAGCAGTTCGTACGCGACTGGCTTGAAACGCAGAACTGGAATAAAAAAGCGCCAGCTCCCGCATTGCCGCTCTATGTCCTTGCCAAAACTACCGCAAAGTATCAGGAAGCCCTGCGGCGCCTGGTGGCATAAGTCGTTGTATAGCTGTGCAGGCCACAATGAGTGAAGCATTGCGCTACATGTTGTGGAGCCAACGAAGGTTCAGCAAAAGTGGGAAAGTAGGCCGGGCTCTGCCCGGCGTTCTTCACCATTTGTCAGGCATAGCCTGACCTACAGCTGACTCTACAATTGATAGGGTGAATACATGAAGCCTTACGCCGTATAAACCGTACAAACGATCAGCCCGAAAACAGCCTGATCAGCATCTTTGTTCCCAGCAAGTAAAGCAGCACCACAAAAATTTTCCTCAGTGTGGCAGTCTGCATGATATGAGTGGCTTTCGCGCCCCATGGTGCTGTCAGCATACTTGCCAGTACCACCCATCCCAATGCCGGTAAATAAACATATCCCAGGCTGTATTGCGGCAGCGGCTGGGATTGCGTCATTCCGTTAACAATGTATCCAATGGCGCCCGTTACGGCGATGGGAAAACCTACCGCGGCGGCAGTTCCAATTGCATGTTGCAACCTGACATTGCAAAAGGAGAGAAACGGTACAGTCAGCAAACCGCCACCGATTGCAACAAAACTGGAAATCAGCCCAATGACGCCACCAGCCCCGAGCATGCCTGCCCGGCCGGGCAGGTTGCGGCTGGGTTTGGGTGCAATGCCGAGCAGCATTTGCGTGGCGGCACAGTAAATGAATACAACAAAGATAATACTGAGCGAGCGGCTGGGAAGCCCGCTTGCCAACGTGGCGCCACCCAAAGTGCCGACAACAATGCCTGGGGTAATATATTTCACCACCTGCCAGTTGACGGCGCCATGCTTGTGGTGGGCGCGCAGGCTGGCCGCGGAAGAAAATATGATTGCCGCCATGGTGGTGCCCAAG
>DATJHX010000273.1:0-6493 GCA_035493655.1 Nitrosospira sp. | reverse complement strand
CCCGGTTTTTTTGGTACCGAAATGATTCACCCTAAATGCCGCATCATTCAGGAACATGAACCATTGGCCGACGCGTTGACGCCAGTTTATCCAATCACCGCGGGCCTATCCTCGGGCTTTATACGCAAACTGGTCCATAACGCGCTAAAACAGGTGTCGGATGGTGACGACCAAGGTTTTCTTGCGGAAACGCTGCCTGATGCGGTTCTAAAACAATTGGGACTCCCCGGTTTCAGGAACAGCATATTTTTTTTGCATCAGCCGTCGCCGGATGCGCCAGCGGCTTCGTTGGAGCAGCGCAACCATCCAGCCTGGCGCCGGATCAAGTTCGATGAACTTGTGGCACAACAACTCTCCATGCGCATGCATTACCGCCGTCGCCGCAGTGGCAGCGCACCTGTTCTCACGGCACGAAATACATTGACGCACGCTCTTCTGGAATCACTGCCCTTTGCACTCACTGACGGGCAGAAGAAGGTGGTTTCTGAAATCAGCCGCGACCTGGGAGCAGTGTACCCAATGCAACGCCTGTTGCAGGGGGATGTGGGAAGCGGAAAAACGGTTGTTGCGGCCCTGGCTGTGTTACAGGCTATCGAAAATAACTGCCAGGCCGCGTTGATGGCTCCCACGGAGATTCTGGCCGAGCAACATTACCGGAAGCTTTGCGCCTGGCTTGCTCCGCTGCTGGCTCCCCTGGATATGACAATTGCCTGGTTATCCGGTAAGCAGAAAAAGAAACAGCGGGAAGTCATGCTCGCCAGTATCGCCGAAGGAAACGCGATGCTGTCTATCGGCACTCACGCATTGTTTCAGGAGCAGGTGGAATTCAACAGGCTGGGCCTTGTCGTCATTGATGAGCAGCACCGGTTCGGTGTGCACCAACGCCTGTCTTTGAGGAAGAAAGGCGTGGGAACGGAGTTGCCCCATCAGTTGATGATGAGCGCGACACCCATTCCACGCACGCTTTCCATGAGCTATTACGCCGATCTCGACGTTTCCGTCATAGACGAATTGCCTCCCGGCAGAGTCCCGGTTATGACCAAGCTGGTCGCGGATACCCGCCGGGAAGAGGTCACCGCTCGCATCCAGGATATTTGCCGGGCTGGAAGGCAGGTCTATTGGGTTTGCCCGCTCATCGAAGAATCCGAAGTTCTGCAGCTCAAAACCGCCCTGGAGACAAAGGAAAGGTTGAGCCTGAACTTGCCGGAGTTGAAGATCGGCTTGGTGCATGGACGGCTTCCATCCCAGGAAAAATCAGCCGTGATGGAATCATTCGCAAGAGGTGAAATCCAGTTATTGGTTGCGACCACGGTGATAGAAGTCGGTGTGGATGTGCCTAATGCTTCACTGATGGTAATCGAGCATGCCGAACGCATGGGGCTGGCACAGTTGCATCAGTTGCGCGGGCGTATAGGTCGAGGCGGTGCAGGCGGAACATGCATTCTGCTATATCAAAAGCCCTTGTCTGCGACCGCCCGGGAAAGGCTTAAAATTATTTTCGAACATACCGATGGGTTTGAAATTGCCCGGCAGGATTTACGGCTGCGCGGCCCCGGCGAATTCCTGGGTGCGCGCCAGAGCGGCGTACCCATGCTGCGCTTTGCCGACCTGGAACAGGATATAGATTTACTGGATGCCGCTCGCGGCGTTGCTGAGGAATTACTGTGCAATCATCCCGATTCGGCAAAGCGCCACCTTGAGCGTTGGCTGGGGAGAAAAAGCGAATACCTGCAGGTATGAGTCCCGGATTTCGTTCCTTCAAGATCCTGAAGCCCGGCCGCAGGTTGATCGGCACGGTTGCAAAACTTTCGCGCAAAAACTGATCACACTCAATGGTATTGCAAGCCCATAATCTGACCCTGAAATATCCCGGCAAAATGCTATGTCGCGACTTGAGCCTGACCATCAGTCCTGGTGAATGCTGGGCTATACTCGGGCAGAACGGCTGTGGAAAGACAACGTTATTGCACGCGCTTGGGGGTTTGCATCACGTAACAAACGATACTGGAGCGCCTGTAACCGTGGCAGGAAAGGCGCCGCACGCCTGGCCCCGGCGTGAGCTCTCACGCACTCTGGGTATTCTGTTGCAGGAAGAGCCGGGCGAATTCTGGGGAAATTTGCACGATTACGTACTGCTGGGCCGGCATCCGCACATCAAAAATATGTTTGGCTGGGAAGCACCTGATTATGATGCCGCCAACCAGGCAATCAAGCAGATGGAATTGAGCGGCTTTGCCCACCGCTCCCTGACGACGTTGTCCGGCGGTGAGCGTCAGCGTGCGCGCATCGCCCTGTTGCTCGCGCAATCGCCTTTTTGCTATTTGCTGGATGAGCCGCTCCAGAACCTGGATCTGCGGCATCAACTCGCTGTTATGATGCTGTTTCAGGAATTGGCCAGGCAAGGAAAGGTGGTTGTAATGGTGCTGCATGATATTGGCTGGGCCAACCGTTTCTGCGATCATGTTCTCATGCTGTTCGATGATGGTGGAACCATTGCCGGGCCCACTGCACAAGCACTCAACCGGGCCAATCTTGAAGCGCTCTACGGCTGTGAGATGGATGAAATCGAGGCGGGCCAGGTGCGCCATTTCGTGTCGGCGCGCGCGAGGCCCCGTGTATAATCGAGAGCACGCACCACTTATAGCTCGTAATGATCCGTAAATTCCTTCATCGCGTTTTCAACCGTAACACGCCTGCTTCCACCCCACCTGCTCAATCCTCTTCATCAGGACTGCGCATCATTCCCCGTGAACAACACGGCATTTCGCGCGACCATATCAACGCATGTGCATTGAAGGTTACCGCCGGTTTGCAGGAGGCGGGGTATGCCGCTTTTATTGTAGGCGGGGCGGCACGTGACCTGATTCTGGGATTGGAGCCGAAAGATTTCGACGTGGCAACGAATGCCACACCTGAAGAAGTCAGGACGGTTTTCCGGCGCTCACGCATTATTGGACGCCGGTTTCGGCTGGTACACGTCATGTGCGGAGCCGAGACAGTCGAAGTATCGACTTTTCGCGGCGGCGCATCGGGCAGCGAAGATGTGAATATTGCGCAGGACACCCATATCGACGAGCACGGGCGCCTGTTGCACGATAACGTGTTCGGCAGCCAGGAAGAAGATGCAAGGCGACGCGATTTTACCGTCAATGCATTATTTTTCGATCCAGTCCATGAAGAGATCTGGGACTACCTGAAAGGCTACGAAGACATCAAGGCGAGGCGCTTGCGTATTATTGGCGATCCCTTACGGCGGTATCGTGAAGATCCCATACGTATGCTCCGGGTAGTCCGGCTTGCAGCGAAGCTCGATATGCAACTCGACCCGGATACCGCTGCGCCCATTCGCGATCTTGCGCCGCTCCTGCGCAACGTGCCGCCCTCGCGGCTGTTTGACGAAATGCTGAAGCTGCTGCTATCGGGTCATGCGTTCCCCTGTGTGGCCGAGCTGCGCAAGCGCGGACTGCATCATGGCCTGCTTCCCATGCTGGACGTCATATTGGAGCAGCCATTGGGCGAGCGCTTTATCACACTCGCGCTTAAAAATACCGATGAGCGCGTGCGCCAGGAAAAGCCCGTATCCCCCGGCTTCCTGTTCGCGGCCCTGTTATGGCATGAAGTGCTCACAGCATGGAACAATCGTCAAGCCGCGGGAGAAAAGCCGATTCCAGCCCTGCATCAAGCCATGGATGACGTGCTCGCGGTGCAAAACAAAAATCTCGCCATTCCGCGCCGGTATGATGCCATCATGAAAGAGATCTGGGGCATGCAGCCCCGCTTCGCAGGCCGGTCAGGGCGCAGGCCGTTTCGCCTCCTGGAGCACCCGCGCTTTCGCGCCGCGTATGACTTCATGCTATTGCGCTGCGAGAGCGGTGAGGTGGATACGGAACTGGGCAAGTGGTGGGAAGCATTTCAGCGCGCCACTCCCAGCGAGCGTGAAGCCATGCTGCTCACCGACGAGTTTCCCAGGAAACGAAGAAGAGGCAAGGGGCGCCGCAAAGCCGTGGCTGGCGATATGGCAAGCACGAATAGTTCAGCCGCGGATTCGCAGAAATAATCCATGGGGTGTGCCGGAGACTCTCATCATGCAGTTTCTCGAGCCTTTATCGGTCTGGGCAGCAACCTGGATGACCCGGCATCCCAGGTGCTCGTCGCATTTGACGAGCTGGCACAGCTTCCTTCAAGCCGCCTGCTCACGCATTCCTCACTCTATCGGAGCGCACCGGTGGGTCGGCTGGATCAGCCTGATTTTATCAACGCAGTGGCGCAAATTGAAACGGGTCTTTCACCTCATGAGCTCCTTAAGGCTCTGCTGGAAATTGAGCATCGGCACGGACGCGTGCGAGAGTGCGCCAATGGGCCTCGAACACTGGATTTGGACCTCCTGATTTACGATGATCTGCAATGCAGCGATCACGGCCTGACCCTGCCGCACCCGCGCATGCACCAGCGTGCCTTCGTTTTGCAGCCGTTTCTGGAAATTGCTCCTGATACCCGCGTTCCAGGCCATGGCGCTGTTGTGGATTTGCTGGCTAGATGCGCGGGGCAGCGGCTCGAACGGGAACGGCAAACGGAATGGCAACGAGAATGGCATCAGTGAAGCTGGAAGAATTGCGCCATATCATCATCGAGGGTCCGATAGGCGTAGGAAAAACCAGCCTGGCGCGGCGGATGGCGGACCACCTGCGCGGAGAACTGCTGCTGGAGAAACCGGGCGAGAATCCGTTTCTACCGAAATTCTATGAAGATATTCCCAGGTACGCCCTGCCGACGCAATTGTTTTTTCTGTTCCAGCGAGCGGATCAATTACAGGGATTGGCGCAATCAGATATGTTTGCCAAGCCAATCATCAGCGATTTTATGTTCGACAAGGATCCGCTGTTCGCCAGGCTTACATTGAATAACGCGGAATATGACCTGTACTGGAAAATCTTTTGTCATCTTCAGCCTAAAGCGCCGCCGCCTGGGCTGGTGATTTATTTACAGGCTTCTCCCGCTACCTTGATTGAACGGGTGAAGCGACGCGGCAATACTTTCGAAAAGAATATTTCCGAAGACTATTTGCGCCGGCTGGCTGATGGCTACAATCGTTTTTTTCATCTGTACGAAGATGCGCCGCTCATGATAATCAATAGCGAAAATCTGAACTTTGCCGACAGCCAGGCCGATTTTGATCTATTGCTGCGGCAGGTAGACAGGATGCGTGGGCACCGGGAATATTTTAATCGCGGAATTTAAGGAATTTTTGGCGGAGGCTAAAGAGTGCCCTCCCGCGTTCCCAACCAAGCGATCCAAACCAGGCGGTCAAACTAAAAGAGGAACTAAGATATGCGCACTACTCAGGATGCTTTGCAGAAAATGCGGGATGACGGCGAGAAAATTGCCATTCTCACTTGCTATGACTCAAGCTTTGCCATATTACTGGAAAATGCGGGTGTGGATATTCTGCTTGTGGGCGATTCCCTGGGTAACGTGTTGCAGGGTGAAGAGAGCACTCTGCCGGTGACCCTGGAAGACATGGTATATCACACCCGTTGCGTGGCACGCGGTTCAAGCAAGGCATTCATCATGTCAGATATGTCTTTTGGCACATCCCAGGTAAGCCCTGAAGATACCTTCAGGAATGCCGCCGAACTCATGGCTGCGGGGGGAAATATGGTCAAGATCGAGGGCGGCTGTGTTATGGCGGAAACGGTTGAATTCCTCACCCGGCGCGGGATTCCCGTTTGTGCCCACATCGGTTTGACTCCCCAGTCTGTCAATCAGTTGGGTGGCTATAAAATCCAGGGCAGGACCGACTATCAAGCAAAGCAGTTATTGGAAGATGCGGTTGCCCTGGAAAATGCAGGGGCTGGTATGTTGTTGATGGAGGTTGTCCCGGCCGTGGTCGCCAAGCAGGTTACCGAAAGGCTATCCATTCCCACCATTGGCATTGGCGCAGGCGGGGATTGCTCTGCACAAGTGCTGGTCCTGTACGATATGCTGGGTATTTATTCCGGCAAGAAAGCCCGATTCATGAAGAACTTCATGAACGGGGCGGGAAGCATCCAGGAAGCAGCCGCAAATTATGTCAGAGCAGTAAAGGCTGGAGAATTTCCCGGCCCGGAACACGCCTTCTGATTCCGGGTTGAGGGGTTGGGCTTGGAAATCATTACCGATATCGCATCCTTGCGCACCCGCCTCAAGCACGAGTCTTCCATTGGCTTTGTGCCAACGATGGGCAACCTGCACGAGGGGCATTTGTCTCTCATTGGGACCGCGCAACAGAAAGCGCACTGCATAGTAGCGAGCATTTTTGTGAACCGTCTGCAATTTGGGCCAATGGAGGATTTTGACCGGTATCCTCGAACCTTGGCCGATGACTGCGAGGTGCTGGAAAATCAGGGCGTGGACATTGCGTTCGTGCCGGCCGAAAAAAGTCTTTATCCAATAAAGCAGGAATTCATGCTTGATCCCCCACCGGTAGCAAACACGCTGGAAGGGGAATTTCGTC
>DATJHX010000272.1:0-3328 GCA_035493655.1 Nitrosospira sp. | reverse complement strand
CGCTTGCCGGATCGCGCTCTTAGCTGACGGCCTGACCCTGCGAGCCAGGCCCGTTACTTCCCGGTGTTATCCTTAGGATAACAGGCTGATTCGCAGGTATTGCAGACATTCTGCCGATATCCTCGCTAGTATCCCCCAGCCTCATGCCCGACCATTCGGGTTATACGTCACTGCCGAGCTGGAATACGGTATTCGAGCCGGCTTTTCGAATTGCTCACATTCACTTCACTTTTCATTGACACCTGCTATGCTAAATTCTTAGCTTGGCCAAGCGAGGCTTTTCTCTAATTTTCCGCCAGTCATTTTCCCTTATTCTCCCCTGAGTCATGCTAAAACCTGAACCACCTCACTACCAGGAACAGTCGGGCAATAGCGATCAGCCGACAAGCGATGCGCCCGGAACAATGCAATCCCTGGTGGAGCGTCCCGGCTGGAGAGCGCTGGAAAAACACTTCCGGGCGATTCAACACATGCATCTACGGGAGCTTTTCGCTGATGATCCCGCACGCGGGGAGCGCCTTACGGCTGAGGCAGTGGGCATTTACCTTGATTATTCCAAAAACCGGATTACGACGGAAACCCTTGATCTCCTTGTGCAGCTTGCGGAGGAGTGCGGGTTGCGCGAACGCATCCATGCAATGTTCAAGGGCGAGACCATCAATGTCACTGAGAAACGTCCTGCTTTGCATATCGCTTTACGAGCCCCCAAAGGTGAACGGATCATGGTCGGGGGGAATGATGTGGTACCCGAGGTGCAGGCGGTGCTTAATCGCATGGCGGCTTTTGCTGATCAGATCCGCAGCGGGCTCTGGAGAGGGCATACCGGCAAGCCGATACGCAATATCATCAATGTCGGAATTGGGGGTTCCGATCTCGGCCCCGTAATGGCTTACGAAGCGCTGCGAGATTATAGCGTGCGCGACATGAGGTTCCGCTTTGTGTCCAACGTGGATGGCACGGATTTCGAGGAAGCGACAAGAGATATCGATCCGGAGGAAACACTTTTCATTATTTGCTCCAAAACATTCACCACGACAGAAACGCTTGCCAATGCTCGCTCGGCCCGTGAATGGATACTGGGCAAGCTGCATGATCCCGCAGCGGTACGCAAGCATTTTGCCGCCGTTTCGACCAACGCGGAGGAGGTGTCTAAATTCGGCATAGATACCGCCAATATGTTCGAGTTTTGGGATTGGGTTGGCGGCCGCTATTCGATGGACTCGGCGATCGGCCTCTCAACCATGATTGCGATCGGACCAGACAACTTCGAAGCCATGCTGGCAGGCTTTCATGACATGGACGAGCATTTCCGTACTGCTCCCTTCCCGGAAAATCTACCGGTGATCATGGCGCTGCTCTCGATCTGGTACAACAATTTTTTCCATGCCCAGACTACTGCCGTATTGCCCTATGAGCAGTACCTCAAGCGATTCCCGGCCTATCTGCAGCAGTTGACCATGGAGAGCAATGGCAAGCATGTCACCATGGACGGCGTTCGTGTTGATTATCAAACTTCTCCCATCGTCTGGGGAGAACCTGGAACCAACGGCCAGCACTCCTTCTACCAGCTTATACACCAGGGGACCAAGCTGATCCCGTGCGATTTCATTGGCTTCTGCCAAGCCTTGCAGCCGCTGGGTAATCATCACGATCTGCTTATGGCGAGTTTCTTCGCCCAGACAGAGGCTCTGGCGTTCGGCAAGACCGAGGACGAAGTGAGGGCCGAGGGCGTGCCCGAGTGGCTCTGCCCGCATCGGACTTTTGAAGGCAACCGGCCAACCAATACCCTGCTTGCAGAAAGGCTTACTCCCCATGCGTTGGGTGCTCTGGTTGCTCTCTATGAGCATAGCGTCTTCACCCAGGGGGTGATTTGGAATATTGATTCATTCGATCAATGGGGCGTCGAACTGGGTAAAGCGCTATCCAGGCGAATTATGGCGGAACTGGACGATACCGGCGCCCAATTGAACCATGACAGCTCGACCAATGCGCTGATACGGCGCTACCGTGGATGCAAGTAGCAATAAGATAAGATGAATAGACCAAGATGAACGAATCCCAGGCATCGGTATGCGCGGGCCTTTGTGGCTTTTGCGCCCACCCAATTGGTTGAGCAGACCGCGATATCGACCCCGAGCCGGTCAAGTTCCGAATTTGCTTAAGAGATAAGCTGTAGAAGAGTATTTTTGAGGGAGAGCATTTTTTTAAACGCAAGCATAGGTGTAGCAACCCTCGAGCAGCTTGCACTATAGGAACAAATGCCATGCCCGAACAAAGAACACTCGATCAGATCTGTATTGACACGCTCCGCAGTCTCTCCATCGACGCTGTGGAAAAAGCGCATTCCGGTCATCCCGGCACTCCCATGGGTGCGGCCCCAACCGCGTATTGCCTGTGGCAGCGCTTTCTCCGCTACGATCCAGGCGACCCCGAATGGCCGAATCGGGATCGCTTCATACTTTCAGCCGGCCACGCGTCGGCGTTGCTCTATAGCCTTCTTTACCTGAACGGGGTGAAAGCGGCGGGGCCGCGCTACGACACGACGGACCGGCTGGCGGTAACGATGGATGATCTCAAGACCTTCCGGCAAGCCGGCAGCCGCTGCACCGGGCACCCGGAGCATGGCTGGACCTCGGGGGTTGAAACCACTACCGGACCTCTAGGCCAGGGAGCGGCCACGAGCGTCGGTATGGCAATTGCCGAGTGCTGGCTGGGCGCGACCTACAATCGGCCGGATTTCAAACTGTTCGATTACAACGTGTATGCGTTATGCAGTGATGGCGATATCATGGAGGGAATCAGCAGCGAGGCTGCATCCTTGGCCGGGCATCTCAAACTGGATAACTTGTGCTGGATTTACGACGACAACCACATCACCATCGAGGGATCAACCGATCTCACCTTTACGGAAGATGTAGGTGCCCGATTTGCTGCTTACGGATGGAATGTGACCCGAGTCAGCGATGCGAACAATCTGGATCTGTTGACGCAGGCTTATGAAACATTCCTCAATACGCACGACCGCCCGACGCTGATTATCGTGCGAAGCCATATCGGCTATGGGGCTCCGCACAAACACGACACGAGGGAGGCGCACGGAGAACCGCTTGGCGAAGAAGAAGTACGGCTGGCGAAAGAATTCTACGGCTGCGATCCTGACAAGCAATTTTATGTCCCGGATAGCGTCGTGGAGCATTTTAAAGCGCAGTTCGGGCAGCGCGGCGCGGCGGCGCATGAGACCTGGAAAAAAATGTTTGCCGACTATCGCGCGCAGTATCCTGATTTGGCGGAACAGATCGACTGCATGCAGCAGCGTGGCCTTCCTGCG
>DATJHX010000271.1:0-8051 GCA_035493655.1 Nitrosospira sp. | reverse complement strand
GCTCTCTTTATTGCAGCAAAAGAGAAACGTTGTGGAACACGGTAAATGCGCGCCCCAGCTTTTTCAAGCCCTAAACAAATATGAGAGTTCCCCCGGCTATGCCGGGGAGGCAGTAAGAGTTTGACATATGCGGGAGTCCATCAGGGAAACTCCAACTCGTGAGCCGCCAAGCACACGAGGAGGAGAACCGAGATGGACGAATATAAAAGCCTAAGTCACACGAAGTGGGAGTGCAAATACCACGTAGTATTTATACCCAAATGTCGAAGGAAAGTGTTGTACGGACAGTTGCGGCAACACCTTGGGGAAGTATTACGGAAGTTGGCTGGTCAAAAGGAGGGTCGGATAGAGGAAGGGCATTTGATGCAAGATCACGTGTTCACATGCTGATATTGATACTTGATACCTCCGAAGTATTCGGTATCGCAGGTGGGATACATCAAGGGCAAGAGCGCGATATATCTGGGCAGGGTATATGGTGAGAGGAAGCGAAGTTTTGTTGGACAGCACTTCTGGGCACGAGGGTATTTTGTGTCGACGGTGGGACGAGACGAGACGGTGATACGCGAGTACATTCGGAATCAGGAGCAGGAAGATGCGCGTGTGGACCAGATGAATCTGTGGCGTTGACCGGACACCGATAAGGTGGCCCCAAGAAGGGGGTCGCGTTAGCGCCCCCATAATATAGCCCGCTTTGAGCGGTTCACAAATTTAAAGCCCCCGGCTTTGCCGGGGGATACTTACGAATATTTCTTTAAATGATACTTTTTGAAAACGGTCAAGTTTACGATCAAGCTAAAGGAAGACCCTATCGATGGGATGATCATCTTTGGCGTGTTTCTCGTGGGCTTCCCCCAGTTTCACGGAAACGCCCAGGCGGCGGTAGATACCGGCAGTATGCTGGTCGTAGCCACATCGTCAAAAAACAACGTCTGATTTCTATAATCCTGAACGAATATTTCCAATCCACTTCCGTCGACAAACGTGAATGGGGTGATGATGCTAATGGCCGAGTTGAAATACCTCTTTTTTCCAAAGAATGGTATCAGTTGGTGATGCGCTCTGCCAGAGCAACGTCACAATCCTCCACGAAACCGATTCGACGTAGTTTCCCTCCCTCGCCCTCCCCTGAGGGCCTTTGGTCTATAGAGGCCAGGCTGCCAATACGGGGTTGACGGGTTCGCTCCCTTTTCAATAACAATGCGGGTAATAAATAGCGAACAATAACTCATTGGCAGTTGTCCAATTTATAACTGAACAAAGAGGAGTATCGGAATGAAAAGAATTAGGGCGGCAGCAATCATACCGGCATTACTGGCGTATTCGGCAATAGCAGGCGCACAAGACTATAATTATTATCACCCCTCAGTACAGCAGCACACCTATCAGATGATGGAGCGGCAAGCCCTTCAGCAACAGATGCAGCAACAGATACAGCAACAGCAAATGCAGCAGTCGTTACAGCGTCCAGCACAGCAACAAGCCATAGATCAAATATTGATAGATCAGCAGCTGCACGACATGCAGAATAAGCTCAACTGGTATCGGTAATTATTAGCTTTATTCACAAATAAACCCGAGCGGGTATTTTATTCTGGCATCGTCACGAGTTCGACACATTCTTATAAGATAGTGTTTACGACGCCACCCGCTATCGGCGTCTGGACTAGCCCCCAATTGACCGGACACGGGTGCACTGCTGATAGGAGATAGGCATATGCCTGCATGCTATGCATAGTGCTTCTGGTTTTGATCGCATTGAAGTAGTCACCGGGGTTGAGCGCCGCAGGCGCTGGAGTCTTGGTGAGAAATTAAAAGCCGTTGAGGAAACGTGCTCATCCGGCATGAGTGTCTCGTATGTGGCGCGAAAGTATGGTATTTCTGGAGAAAGCTCATGACCGAAGGAGGCAGGGAAGCCATACGTACTGATGACGCCGTGGTGTCTGCGGCTGAAGTGCGCGAGTTGAAAAAGCGCATTCGCGAGCTTGAGCGGGCCGTCCAATTGGTAATAGAGCCTGAGCAAAAATCGTCTATCATTAAATCGATAGTTACCCGCCTTCATCCATACAGCTAATTGAGGAGATGAGATGGACATTGGCTATAAAGGATATATCATTGTTACTGGTTCAGAGCGCGATGACACTTCAGGCCGTTGGAACGGCCGTTACAGAATTATCGATGAGAAAGGGGTCGTTGTTTACGAAAGCTTTGCCGAGCCTGTAGATGATCAAATGAAGGCGGAAGAGGCTGCTAATGTAGAGGCCCGAGCATGGATTGATAGGAAGGCAGCAGCTTAGAGAGCTAATTGCCCTCGATAATTCCTTCATAGATATCGAAAGCTTCAACCGGCTTCCAGGATAATACTCGAACGGTTACCGGTTCTCGACGTTGCATGAAGCAAATTGCAACTCAACATCAATTTATAAATCCGGATTCTACTGATTCAGTCCTCTGTCGACCGGGAATGCCGGAGGGTTCGCATCTACGGTAATTTCGCGGATAAACTGACCCCCATACAGCTCCCCACCGGAAAGACCTGTGACACGAAGATGCGGTACGGTCTTGCTTGCAGAAATACTTATCTGATTGGTCGCGCGATTCCATATAGCGTGAATGGTCGCGGATTTGGCCTTGAGTCTCGCTGCTGTCTGGTCCCCAATCAGATAATACGGAAGATTCTTCACGGGAAGTGTCAGCAGTCGCTCATATTTAGTAAAGACCGCATTGAGCCAGTCAAATAGCAGCGTGTTTCCGCGCTCATCATATTTGGCCAAGTTCGATTGGTGAAAAAAATGAGGCCACTTCTTAAAGGTGAGCATATTCCGCAATGCGATATCGGCTTCAGCCGAGAGAATCTCCTCATAATTCCGTTGAGAGCAAATCCCTCGGCGCATTCGACACGGGTTTAGGCCCGCATTTATGAATTTCTGGTAAAGGATGTGGTTGTACTCGTCTTGCAGCTGAGATGGATTAATCACGTTATAGAAAATATTGGTGGGCCACCGCGGCAACATAAGGCGGTCATCCCGGCTGCCATCGTCGTATTGAGTAATATATTGCTCAACATCTTGCGCCCGCTGCCACGCATCCGAGGCGAGATACTTTACCCCCACGTTGGCAGCAGCTTTAAGGAATAGCGGATTAGCGCCGCCCTGATCAAATGCGACGTCGTCGTCGTTAACGTCGAACATCGTCGGGTGCAAAGCAGGATTATCGGTGCACCTGCGATCCCTCAGACCGGAGTGTGCGCCACTTATGAGCACCCGGTTGTTTTGATCTCTCTCGGGAAGGCCGAGAAGTCCCCAGACCGCTCTGTTCCTGGTAATTTCTCCTTCTATAGGTGCAACGGTAGTAAAGGTCGCGTAGTCACAAGGGGCATCAGCTGGAACAGAAGCCTTGTTCATCTCCTGGTGCGTGAAGGTGTGGTTGATGAAGCGGAAATTCGCTTTGTTCGCGACAACCGCTGCCACCAGATCGTCCGTGAAGTTAGCAGCAAGCGTCATCGCTTTTGGATTCACCACCGCTCCGGCGCCATTAAATGCAAAATCAAGCGTGAAATTACCGGCCAAGGGATGTGCAGCACGAAAGGCAAGCTGCTTTCGCACCGCATTGTCGATGTCGGCCTTGCTCAATCGATAGGTATTTGCAGTGTTGGTCATTTTTAGGGCCGGATCCCATAGGTGGTCAGGAAGGAACAAATCGTCCACATGCGCAGCCAAATGGACGTAGCGCCCCCCCACGAATACCCCTTGTGCGGCCCAGTTGACGAACTCATAGGCAAGAACTTTTGAGTGGAGGAGGAAGTGGGTATTGGTAATCGTCGAGATCATCACCTCGCGTACCGGCATAGCTTTGGAAGGCATGATGTAACGTACGATTGATAACAGAGTCTCCCCATTCTGCGTTATGAGAATAGGCCCAACGTGGGGTACGGAACCATCCCGTAGCCTGCCACCGTCATTCCGCGGATGGGCTGCGAAGGCAAATCCTGTAACTGGAAGGGGATTAGACCGGTTGACATACTCAAACACTTCCTTGCTATATCGAGCAGGAACTGTCCACCTGCCTTCGTAATCATCCCCGGAGGACGAATAGACCAGACCATAATCGAGGTAGACCCCGTAAGGAGCCTGCGCATCCGAATAGGTTGCCGGCCACCCCGACAGCACGGCTTGACGGGCCCCGAAGTTTTTCTGGTAATCGTGCAAGATGTCCCATTCGGACGGGGTGAAGCTTGGTACCAGGTCAGCGTCGGTGAGAATAAAACCGTTGTAGTTGCCGACACAACCTGCATTCTCGGCTTTGCAGCCGGCTCCGGTCGGCGAGGAGGCGAGCACCGCAGGGGTCAGATCGTGCGTTGCAGCGTTTAACACGTCATAGGGCACGCCCATTTCTTCCAGGACGGGCTTGATATACGCCAATCCCAAATCTTCCTCCGCCTCACCTGTCGCGATCACCAGTAATCTAAGCTTCACCGCACTATCAGCACCTGCGTGAGATGCCGCGACAAACGGCAACCATATCGCCACCAAGACAATTAGCGAACCTTTTATGTCTAAATTCTTTTTCATGGACAAAATCTCTTTTTCGTAAACGAAAACCCGGTCGCCACTCATCAATCTTGCGCCTGGCCATTCTTCAAAGACAAGAACCGACGGGATTGAGGCACTCCTGCCGCAGCCGTTCGTTAGCTTTCCACCTTGGCATTGTCACTGGGCTTGCGGGGCGGCTGAAGTCGAGTTCAACGCCGCTCATAGGCCATTGTCCGAGACCCTCGAAATGAATTCGCTTCCATTATCAACCTTGATGGCGGGCAACGCCTGTGCGCGGCGATGCCGTTGAGCCCGGTCCCACAGATATCGATCGCGTAAGCCACACCTGAGTTCGACGCAATTCCCCAATTCCTGATGTGCCATATATAGGAACAGGGATTTTCTGACAAATGAAGAGTTACAAAAATACTCGGATCACTTTGCGAAAATCGGAGTGGAAGAAATTGCGTGCCGAATCGCTACCGTGCCCGGCGGCGATCTTCGCCGTTGTCTTGCATTACAATCCTGTTAGCAGAGATTTATCAGCGCGGGAGCAAGGTTTCGGCTGCTTTAGAGGTATAGTTCCTTATTGAGTCAATCCTCTGTCGGCCATGAATACTGCAGGGGTGGCATCTACCGTAATTTCACGGATAAATTGGCCGCCATACAACTCTCCACCAGAAAGACCCGTGACACGAAGATTTGGCACTGTCTTGTTTGCAGAGATACTCACCTGATTGGTTGTGCGATCCCATATCGCCTGAACAGTTGCGGACTTGGCGCTAAGACTTCCTGCGGTATGGTCACCAATCAGATAGTAAGGTAAATTCTTGACGGGTAGTTTGAACAGCTTTTCGTATTCAGTGAAGACCGCGTTGAGCCAGTCAAATTCAAGCGTATTACCGTTCTCATCATATCTGGCGAGATTGGCTTGATGAAAAAAATGCGGCCATTTATTAAAGCTCAGCATATGCTGTAACGCGGTGTGGGCTTCGATCTTGAGAATTTCCGCATAATTCCGGGGAGAGCAGATACCCGTAGGTATTTCACATGGATTCAGCCCGGCGTTAACATATCTTCCGTGATAAAGATAATTGTATTCATCTTCCAGTTGGGATGGATTCGTTACGTTATAAAAAATATTGGTCGGCCAGCGTGGCAGCATGAGCCGATCCGATTGGCTGCCATCCTCGTATCGGGCGATGTACTGTTCAACGTCCTGAGCTCGCTGAGATGTGTCTGAGGCAAGATATTGCACGCCTGCGCTGGCAGCAGCTTGAAGGAATAACGGATTGGCGCCGCCTGCATCGAACGTTATGTCGTCAGCTTGAACGTCGAGCATTTCGGGGTGCAACGCAGGATCATCTGTACATCTTGGATCTTTCAGGCCGGAGTGAGCGCCACTTATGAGCACCTTGTCATTTTGGCTTCTCTCGGGAAGGCCCAGAAGATCCCACACAATCCGGTTCTTGGTAATTTCCGCCTGAATGGCCCCGATGCTGGGCAAGGTGGGGTAATCACAGAGGGCATTTGCCGGAACCGGCGCCTTATCCATGTCTGCATGAGTAAAGGTATGGTTGATGAAGCGGAAATCTGTTTTATGAGCAACCACTGCCGCCACCAGATCTTCCGTCAAGTTTGCAGTCAGCGATATCTCCTCCGGATTGACTACCGCTCCGGAACCATTGAATGCAAAATCCAGCTTGAAATCGGCGGCTGCAGGGTGGGCAGCACGGAAAGCAAGCTGCTTGTGGGCCGCGTTATTGATATCATCGCTATTCAGGCGATAGGTTTTTGCAGGATTATTTTTCTTCAGCGCGGGGTCCCACAGGTCGTTATGGCGAAACAAATCATCCATATGAACCGCCATGTGGATGAAGCGCGAGCCAATAAATATCCCCTGGGTGGCCCAATTAACGAATTCGTAGGCCAGGACTTTCGAATGGATGAGAAGCGGAGTGTTTATGATTGTCGAGATCATGACCTCGCGTACTGGCCCAGTGCGGGAAGGCATCATATATCGCACGATTGATACCAGCGCTTCCCCATTGGGGGTTCTCAGGAGAGGCTCGACGTACGGTATGGAACCGTCCCGCAAGCCCGTAGTATCATTTCGAGGAGTGGCCGCATAGGCAAAGTATGTGATTGAAAATGGCGTGTCCCTATTCACATACTCAAAAACTTCCTTGCTATACGCGGCTGGCACGGCCCATTGAGCATCGTAGCCGCTTCCACTTGACGAATAGGCCAGACCATAATCCAGATAGACTCCATGAGGAGGCTGCGGATCGGAATACGTGGCTGGCCATCCTGACAGCACCGCTTCGCGGACTCCGAAGTTTTTTTCGTAATCGTGCAGGATAGCCCACTCCGGCGGCGTGAACTCTGGAACCAGGTCGGCGTCTGTCAGGATGATGCCGTTGTAATTACCTGTGCAACCCGCCTCCTCGGATTTGCACGCCAGCCCGGTGGAAGAAGAGGCGAGCATTGCAGCCGTCAAATCCTGCGTACCAGCATTTAATACATCGTAGGGCACGCCCATTTCTTCAAGGACAGGCTTGATATAGGTAAATCCCACGTCTTGCGCGGCCTCACCTGTCGTGATGAGCAATACTTTTAATTTAACCGCGTTATCGGCAAATGCGGGCGCTGCCATGGCAATAAAAGTGAGCCATGCTGCCAGCAGTCCCCCGATCCTCAAGCCCCGCTTCATCAATGAAACTCCCTAGCCATTAACGCTGAGCCGCCGACACACCAGATGAGGCTCAGTGTTGCCTGACCTTTTTACCGATCCGGTTTCGGCACTCTTACCATGTGAAGTTCTTAACGTTTGGTAGAGTTTCCGGTGGACAGATCACTTGGATTGAATCGCAGGAGGATTAGTGGCGTAAGGATTGTTCGGACTGTCATTGCTATATCGGCTGCCATACTGCCCATAGGGGTTATTGATGCTGTCCGCAGAATATTCACTGCCATAGCGTCCATATGGGTTTTTGACCGAATTGGGGTCATACTGATTCGCACTGAGATTGCCTAGGTACTTGCCAGTCTGGCGGTCAATGATGTGGGGAGGTTCGGCTTGGGCGAACCCGGACGCCAGGAGGGCGAGAAGGGTAACGGCGATGATTTTCATGGCGGTCTCCTTTTTCTTGTTCGGTCATTATTTGACCACCATTTGAAAGAACTGTTCAGCTATCGCCGCCAGCCAGGCCGGACGGCGATATTAGCTGGCTACAGGCTTGCATTCCTGGTGACTTGCACTCCTGGGGCCTGCATTCCTGGTTTTTCGATGATCTCGAATATTTTCCGTCAGGAGGGCGCCACAGTACAAAAAAAGCATGGACGCCGGTTCGATCGAGAACCGGCGTCCATACCCTGGAATAATTCCGAACAACCCGCCCTGCTGCTGTCAAACGCCGCAAGAAACCAGGAGCGTGATCAGTGGGTCGGCGAGCCCAGCGGAGCCAGACCCACTGCGGGGCCCCTGTCATTTGCCCAATATACTATTGATTCAGGCCA
>DATJHX010000270.1:0-3465 GCA_035493655.1 Nitrosospira sp. | reverse complement strand
AAAATTACGATCAGTCAAAGCTTACCTATTACAACAAATGGGAAGGTTGACGCTAAAGCACTATCTTCATCTTTCGATAGTCAGGACTGGAGCTAATCACCATGGAACAGACAAGAGACGCGATTCTTGCCCTGTTTAAAGCCAGGGACAACTTTCAACACATCGGGTTAGATGACGACTACTTCGATCAAGGAGTATCTTCACTTACGGTTATAGGTTTACAGATTGACATAGAAAAAAAGCTCGGCGTGAACATCGAAACACGAGAGCTTATGGGTTTTGCGACAATCAACCAATGGATTGATGCCTATACGAAGCGGGTTTCAGAAGACTGCATGAAACCGCAACAGGCCTGATCCAGCAATATGACTCAATGGCCATCGCTAGAGTTATCATCGGATTTTTCTTAAAATTTCACAGCAAGGAGGTCAAAAATGAACAGGAAGTTTGCTCTTTCTGAATCGGAGCTGAAGGCATTTCGTGCGAACGGATATGCTGGCCCATTTGATGTCTATGACCGCGGAGAAATGAAAGAGACATATAAAAAGCTGCGGGCGGATTTGTTTGATCGTCAACATGCTATCTACAACCTGGACCCCAGCAGCCGGCTTGCTGGGTATGATCGCCACCTGGATGTCGATTTCCTCAGCAAACATATTATGAGGCCTGAAATAGTCGATAGAATAGCCTGCATTTTAGGTCCCGACGTCGTGTGCTGGCGATCGGAGATGTTTCCAAAGTATCCCGGAGATGAAGGGACTGACTGGCACCAGGCCGACACTTTCGGGCATGCTTCGGGGCACCCCCAGGTCGTGTGGGTGATGAACGATCGGTTCGGCGGCGCGCTGACTGTATGGACTGCAATGACGGATTGCGACAGGGAAAATGGCTGCTTGAAATTTATCCCTGGTACTCACGAGGAGATGTTTTACGACGAATCAAAAGAGATGAAGTATACGCCGGACCAGATTAATAGACTTGAGAAGAATGGAATGAAATCCGGGTTTTTTGGGTACGATTATAGAAATCTGCAAAAAGATCCCGATTGGGTTCCCGATGAGTCCAAGGCCGTTTCGATGGAAATGAACGCTGGGCAATGTATCATTTTCTGGTCGACCTTGATGCATGCGTCGTTTCCCAATGTAACTACGAACAGGACTCGTCTAGGCTTCACAGCTCGCTACGTACCTACGAGCGTTAAGATTTACCCAGGCACTGATACGATCGAAGAATACGGAAGCACTTTGTCGTTGGAAAATTACGGCGTGGTTCTCGTATCGGGCAAGGACGAATACGGATATAACCGCCTTGTGACCAACAACCGGCGAGGCACGCCGTTTGCCTCCGATTCTCTCCAGCCTTTGTCTGCTACAGGATCATAACCTTGTAACTTCAAGCTTCTGGACAACACAATGGAGGAGGTCGATCGTCGCGAGCCAAATTATCCTTGCCTTTTTCCCGATAAGCGTTTTACCCGAGCAGATCATCGCCCGCTAAAGGCGGCATCCGTATTCGGGTAACTCGCCGTTGACGTGATCAAGGGAGCGCTAATCCGCGCTTTTGAACACATCAACTAAGGTATGGATACAATCGGAGAAAAGCGGTTAACGCCGCAGATCCTGATCCTGCTTCTGCCTCTCTTTTTTGCGTTCAGGGTCTCCGCACCAACACCACCCGGGTGAAGGGCTCCGAGATGTGGCTGTATTGCGCTTTGATCGTGCTGGTTACCACCGCAGACAAGCTGCGGTGGATCCATGCTTGCGTCCTGGCTTCGCTGTTGTCGGCGCTTGATCTTCAATTCATGGGCCCCAGTTCCTCGGGGCCTTGGTTGACTTTGTCGGCACATACAGTGTCACCTTCTCTGGTGCGCTCCCCGGTATCTTGCGTCCAAAGATAGCCCTTCCAACAGCTGCTCCTACACCTTCCTCACCGTTCGTTCTCTCGGCTTTCACTTTCCGCAGTCTTGTAATCCGTTTGTCTGTTTATCAGTGACTGATAGTGTCTTATATAGCGCTCTTTACAAGAACTTTACATTCCCTTGTTGGCTTGTTTACCACGGACCAGCAGCCTTTTGGCTAAGCTTTTTCAGTGAGATAGAGGTGTCTTTATGTCCCTGGGAACCGTAGCGCTGAATACAGCAATGGGAAAGCCAGTTCCACTCGCGTCCGCCAGGAAACGAGCGCTGGTTGTCGACGATTCAGAGACCATTCTGCACGCAATCTGCACGTTACTGGAACATCACGACGTGGTGGACGTTGCCGGCCGGGCGGAGAATGGCCCGCAGGCGATTGATTCCGTGATCGACCTCAAGCCGGATGTGGTGCTGATGGACGCCGATATGCCGGGAATGAGCGGGCTGCGAGCGGCGCTTCTGCTATCCCAGGTGGCTCCCATGACGAAAGTGATCCTGATGTCGATGGACACCAGCGGACAGTTTCGCGCGGCGTGTGCCGGATGCGGCGCCCATGCTGTGATCTACAAACCAAAGTTTTTGCGAGAGCTAAGCACCCTGCTGCAAAGGCCATTGCGGGCCACCAGGCTTGCGGTCCACTTTTAGAGGCAGCCGGAATCTATAATGAATGAGAAGATGTCCAGGGTTTTCGCCCCGGAGCCTGCCGTAGCAGCGTATTGAATGACCAGACCACAGACCAGAGAGCGCCTTCTTCGATGGGTAGCGGTGCCCGCGCTGGCCGCGGTGTTGGTGGGGCTGGCCGTGTTGCAATATCGCTGGAGCGTCCAGGTGAGCGACGCAACCAGAGCGCAGATGCTGGGGAACCTGCGTGTCTCGCTGGCGGGCTTCCGGCAGGATTTTGGCCGGGAGCTTGGCGCTGTCGCCGTGGAGGTGCGTTCGGTAGTGGAGCGGTCCGGCTCGATGAAGCCGGCTGAGCTGAATGAGCAATTTCACACCTTGCAGCAGAGAACGGCGCATCCGAACCTGGTCTCACATATTTATCTCTGGCAGGACCCGGCGCACCAGCAGCCGGTGAGGTTCGATCCGGCGGCAAATCAGTTTGAGCGCGTGGCATGGCCGGATGAATTTAACCAGATGGAGCAACGTTTGCTCGAAATTGGTTCGGCCCATCGTCCGGTGGCCGGCGGTCCGGAAGGCTCAGGGCCGCGGCGCAGGGGCCAGCGTTTTGAATTTGCGCCCCGGCGCAATTTCGGTGACCGCCGCGATAATGCCGGCAGAAGGGGCAACGCTACGCGTGCGCGGGGGGCAGAGGCGCTCATTCCGTGGGCGATCGACCAATCCATACCAGCGCTTGCCTATCCGATCCGGCGGTGGCGTGCGTCCCCAGGCGCCCAGCCGGCGAGGCCTCCTGAGATTACATGGTTGATTATTGAACTCAACCCGAACGTGCTGCGCAAAGAGATTCTCCCCGAGCTGGCGCAAAAATATTTTGGCAGCTCATCTGGAATGGAATATTACGTGGCCGTGCGGGCGGCCGGCAAAGATGGCGAGCA
>DATJHX010000269.1:0-5185 GCA_035493655.1 Nitrosospira sp. | reverse complement strand
CTCACCGCCAAATTTCTTCGCCAATACCATTGTGATCGCCGCTGTCAATGTGGTCTTGCCATGATCCACATGCCCTATCGTCCCAACGTTCACGTGCGGCTTCGTCCGCTCAAATTTACTCTTCGCCATGATGGATCCTTTTTAAAGCACGTTTTGTTCTGTCAGATTTCTCAATTAAAGCCTATGGAGCCCATGGCCAGGATTGAACTGGCGACCTCTCCCTTACCAAGGGAGTGCTCTGCCACTGAGCTACATGGGCAAGCATTGATCCTGCCTGAATTACATTTGATTAACGCTTGATACTTTCGATATTTTCGCAACTCTTGATTCCAAAATAACTCTAAACTTCTGGACGGTCTGCAATAACCAATACCAATAACGCATTTCGATTTTCGAATCTGGAGCGGGTGAAGGGAATCGAACCCTCGTCGTAAGCTTGGAAGGCTTCTGCTCTACCATTGAGCTACACCCGCATCTGGCTCTCGCGTGCCGGCTGTCGAGTCGGAAGCCGCGCAGTTACAGCCGCGCATCCGCACCCCGAGCCGCTGTGGACGAAGCAGGCAGTCAACTCATTACGCAAACCATCGCATGCTTCGCCCGCATGGCTGACTCATCACTCCCTAACCGACTCTCAAGAATTGATAACAGGATGTCAACTGATGTCCCGATTGGTGGAGGGGGAAGGATTCGAACCTTCGAAGGCAGAGCCGTCAGATTTACAGTCTGATCCCTTTGACCGCTCGGGAACCCCTCCAAACGAAACCGCCTATTGTGAATGTTTTGAATCGGCAAGTCAACGTGCATTTTAGGGTTTCTCCAGAAACATCGGAAGAAGCTTTCCATGAGCCCTCCCAGCGTTTCATGTCGCACTGTTGCAACAATCGCTCCCTACAATATTGGCGTTATATCAGTAAATGGCCGTGTCAGTTCCGTGATGATATGAGTCAGGTAAATATGAGCCAGTATGAGTCAGGTAAATACGAGGATAACAGATGGAGGTAAAATGAAAAATGCAAGCAGGCTGCCGAACGAATCACTCCCGCAGGAAGAATTGGAAGACGAAAGTGCGATAGACGAGCGAGAAGAGGAAGACGAGGAGGAAGAGGAAGAAATTTACTGCAAGGCGATCAGGACAATCGAGATCCACGAAGGAAATCCAGATCTGCTTTATTCCGGCGCGGGAATGTACTGGCTTGGAATGTCGATTGGCTGGAAGGCATTTCGTGTGCTGCATACCAGACGATCATCCTCGACCATAACCGTCCGGGGCATCAGAAAGCATTACTTATACAGGCATTCGCCGACGTTTTCTCCCCGTGATTTCCTTCCAGCGTCTATTAAAGACTTCCGGGCGAATGTGGAGAAACCCGCGCCGGAGAAAGCTGCCTGAGAACCGCCGCAAATAAAATTGCTTTAACAAAAGTCCCTTTAATCAGAGCCTTTTAAAATTCAATGCGTCGAGCCTTGCCGCAGGCCCAATAGCTCAACATCAAATATCAGTGTCGCATTGGGTGGAATGACGTTCCCGGCCCCTTGCACGCCATACGCTATTGACGGCGGGATGATCAAGGTGCGCTGTCCTCCGACTTTCATACCCACCACACCACGATCCCAGCCTTTAATCACACGCCCTGCGCCAAGCAGAAATGAAAAGGGGGTGCCACGATCGCGCGAGCTATCGAATTTTGCGCCCTTCTTGTCTGGTTTGCTCGGATCATAAAGCCAGCCGGTATAGTGCACTTCGACCATTTTGCCCACAACCGCTTCTTCGCCAGTTCCAACCTTTGTGTCCTGTTTTATAAGTTCGGTCACGTTGGCCGCTCCTTTATTGGTTTCAGAAAATGCTGGGGGGGAAAACAAAGCCAGGCTCAATATGGCGATGCTCAAATTGATCAACGTGTTTACTCTAGACATATTTACCTCAATAATAATCAAGTAAAAATTCCGGCGGCAAGTTTATTGGCAATTACCCATTATACCCCCGAATACCCCGAATCAGTTATCGTGGCGGGATCACAACTATAACGTGCCAGCCAGGAAGCATCGGTATGGGGAACATGGGTCAGAACATGAACCTTGAGCACCAAAGCCGATATTGGCTGTCTTCATCGAAAAGCAGGCAGAGGCGTGTGTAGGAAGCAGAATGGGAAGGCAAGGACGAGATAGCGATGAGTTCTGCGAGGGTACATGATTCACGCCTGATGCGTGGCATCTATCTGACAGTCGGTTTCGCCGCACTGATATTAGGTGCGGTGGGCATCGTGGTGCCCGTGCTGCCGACGACTCCTTTTGTCCTGCTCGCTGCGGCATGTTTTGCGCGCAGTTCAAGGCGTTTCCACGATATGCTCCTGGCAAATCGCATCGCCGGTCCCATTATCCGCGAATGGGTCGAATACCGCAGTATTCCCCGGCGAGTCAAGCGCTGGGTGTACTTGCTGCTGGCGCTTTCATTCGGGAGCTCCATCCTGGTCATGCCGTCTGTCGGCTATCAGGTAATGCTGGCTGTGCTGGGCCTTATCCTGACAGTGTTTGTCTGGCGTATACCGGTGAGGGATACTCAGACTAACAACTACTAACCATATAGGATCAACAGGAACTCGGCAGGAACGCCCATACTGCATGTATGCTTGAGTGTGTGTTCGATTACATCAGGTCGTGGCCAGCCTGGCAAGCCCTTGCCCCTTCAAGGCTTGATCTTATGTGCAGGATGTCATCGCGCAGCAGCCTGTGGTTCAGCCACGAAGATTTCGACCCGACGGTTTTTCGCCCGGTTCGCAGGCGTGTCGTTGGCAACAAGAGGCTGATGCGAGCCGCGGCCGTCAACGTTGATACGGCTGCCCGCAACACCCCTGCTGACAAGGTAGTCGCGCGTGCTGGCCGCACGGTTGAGCGATAGCGGATTATTGACCGCGTCGGTACCCGAATTGTCCGTATGGCCAATAATGCTCACCTGGGTACCAGGATTGCTGGCAAGACTGGTCGCAAAGCTATCCAGCACCGGTCTGAAATCCGGCTTGATATCTGCACGGCCAGTGTCGAAGGAAATATCGCTGGGGATATCAAGCTTCAGTCGGTTATCGGGCGTCTTGACAACCTGTACACCCGTGCCCGCCGTAGCCTGTTCCATTTCCTTCTTTTGCTCTTCCATTCTTCGGGACCACACATTTCCGGCAATAGCTCCCAAACCCGCCCCGGCGGCCCCGCCAATCGCCGCCCCCTTCCCTCCGCCCGCAATCGCCCCGATCAGCGCCCCGGTACTTGCGCCAACTCCCGCGCCTATAGCTGTATCACGCGTTCTTGGACTCATGTCGCTCATGCTGGCGCATCCGCTCAGCGCCAGGATAATCGCGATGAAAACAACAGCCGGTCGACTATGCATGATCTCTCCTCATTTATCGGTTGTCGTGACGAAATGACTGCTCATAATAAAAATTAAAGAACAGATACTTATAACTGTAGCAGAAGAGCTGCCAGGTGCCAGAACTGCCGCGTCTGACGGAAAGACCCGTTCAAGGGCATGCTAAGGCATGCGAGCGAACATATTTTTGTTCACGCCGTTCAGCCCCTTACCCCCTTACCCGCGCGGGTGATGCATGGCATGGAGCCGCTTCAGCCGCTCGCGCGCCACGTGCGTATAAATTTGGGTGGTGGAAATATCGGCGTGGCCTAATAGCAGTTGAACGACACGCAAGTCGGCTCCGTGATTGAGCATATGTGTGGCAAAAGCATGACGCAAGGTATGGGGTGAAGGCAGCTTGGTTATACCCGCCTGTCTGGCATAACGCTTGATCAGATACCAGAACGCCTGTCGCGTCATGGCGGAACCCCGGGAGGTAATGAACATCGCATTGCTCAGCTTTCCACTCAGCAGGCTTGGCCGAACCTCGTGGGTATAGCGAACTACCCATCCCAGCGCCTCCTCGCCCAAGGGAGTAAGGCGCTCTTTTCCGCCTTTTCCCAAAACCCGCACGACCCCCATGCTTAAACTGATCTGGCCGGCTTCCAGGCTGATGAGCTCGGATACTCGTAACCCGCTTGCATACAATACCTCGAGCATGGTGCGGTCACGCAATCCCAGCGGCTGCGCTATGTCAGGCGCAAGAAGCAATGCTTCGACCTCTGCTTCGGTGAGGCTTACAGGCAGATTGCGCGGAAGCTTGGGTGAATCGATGTTGAGGGTGGGATCAGCCTGAATTTTCCCCTGGCGCAGCAGAAAACGGTAAAGCCGCTTCAAACTGGAAAGCTGGCGGCTGGCCGTGCTGGCCTTGGCCTTGACGGCAGCCTTTTGCGCAAGAAACCGCAGCAGGTCGGAATGGGTTGTGTCGATGAAAGCGCTATCCTGTCTAAAGCTATCATTCTGTTTTTGTTTGCCGAGCCACTCGCCGAACTGTCGCAGATCACCACGGTAGCTTTCTAATGTGTTACGCGATAAACCATCTTCCAGCCACAGGGCATCCAGGAATTCATCCAGTAGCGCGCTGTCAAGCTCAGCCACGTTCGTGGCGCAATAGCCAGCGCTTGATATCGAGGGGGAGCCCATCGCTTGCGTTCATGAAGCCGCCCAACCCACCGCTTTTAGCGATAACGCGGTGACAGGGAATAATGATGGGCAGGCGATTGGCACCGCACGCCTGCCCTACGGCACGAGGGGCGGAATGCAACTGAGCAGCGATTTCGGCGTAGCTGCGCGTCGTGCCGCTGGGGATATCCAGGATCATATGCCAGACACGGCGTTGGTGCACCGTGCCGCCGATATGCATCGATAGATCGAATGTGAAGCAGGGATCCGCGAGATACGCTTGTAACTGATCGCATATCTCTCTTGCAAGAGGCGTCTGGGGCGCAAGTGTGGGCGTATCGAGGGGCAGATACTCGATATCCGTCAACCAGTCTTCCTCGATGCGAAGACCGAGGACGGCAAATGGCGTGGCGAGTTTTGCCTGATAATCAGGCGATGGTTGTATCTTGAGCGCGGTCTTTGATTTATTCATGGTAGCTTGTGTGTCGGCGTCCGTTTGATCGAGCCTGATAACGGGTGGGTCATGTAGCGGGGTGGTCATGTAGTGGCTACAGGATGCGAGGTCAACAGTTTTTGCCCGCTTTGACTTTATGCGAACAGTCCGGCGATAATCGGTCATTATCCGGTTTGATCAATTCGTCGGCAAGACCTTGGATTAAGGAGCGA
>DATJHX010000268.1:0-5731 GCA_035493655.1 Nitrosospira sp. | reverse complement strand
TCCGCCACTCGGATTGCAAATAGCTGCTCGTGATACTGAGCCAATTGCATATTCGTATAGGGCTTCTTCGGCGATAGCATCAGCCTCGCCAGGGCGCCATGAACGATCGCCTCACGATATTCATCAAATATTGAATCATCTATTCCGGCGGCATCAGGCGAAGGCTTGAGCGCCACAGTCATTGCCAGCGTTCCGGAAGTATCGGGAGTTGGCGTTAATATTAATGACATTGCGCTAGCCCTGACATATCCCGGTATACCTGTCCGATTGCGTCCGGATATCTCTCTATCTGCTTCAGCGCGCGAAAAATCAATTCTTCTGCCATTAAACTCTGCGCGGATAATGGCGTGCACTACGGCTCCGGCGGGTGGGGTAAAGGCATATGAATCAATGTTTGGCGTTACAGGTATATCCGGATGGGCATATGTCCATGCCAGTGAATGCTCGCAGAAGTTAATGGTGACCAGGCGTAAGGCGACATCCATAACAGCGAGCGGACAGCCCGGAAGATCCGGCGCCGCCAGATCGTAAAAATCGCTCCAGGGTTTCATGGTTGTGCCTCGGCGGTAAATAATTGTACGAACGCTGCGGCACGCCCCGAGTTCACGTGCTCATCATCGGCCATTTCTGCCCGAGCCGTCACGTAATCCGCCAGCGTCTGGACATACCAGCCAGGTAGCGGAAACGTATCGCCAAGTGTCGCATCCCCGGCGGGCAAGTTGCCGAATTGTCCTATGAACAGATCTGGTCTACGCTTGAGGATTTGCAATATGCCGTGATTGGCATAAATTAGTAGCGTCGCGTCCGTATACCGCACCTTGTCGTCATCGTTGAGCGGCATGCGTGCCAGATCGACGATTGACTGATACGTGAAGGCCATTATTCTGCTTCCGCCTGGCGTTTTCCGAACAGCGCGACGATTTTATGCCTTAGCACGGTTTCGCTCAGGCGCCTATCCAGCCGCTCGTTATATTCGCGCTCCGCGAACTGAACCAGAGCAGCTTTATCCATGGCATGGAAATCGATAACCGGAAGCGGCTCTTCCATAGGCTTCTCTTCCTTGCCCAGTCCGATGGGTTCCTCATCCTTCCGTTCCTCAGCATCAACCTTTATCCAGGTATCCGTGTAATGCATCAGGCGTTCCGCCACCTCGGCGGTTACGCTGCGCACCTGCCCGGGTTCCCAATGCAGCCCAACGCCACGGATGCTGTCATGCTTATTGCATTTACCGATGTACTGTACTTGCATTCAAAAACCCCAATAAAAAAGGGCGCTCCCCGTTTTCCGAGTGAGCGCCCGATTCACCTCTGTTTCACCGGGCCGTTACTTGACCCCCAATGCATCGCCTTTGACGATTGCCGTAACCCTGCCGGAAGCGAAGGTGGCGGCGCTCGTGGTCAGCGTAACGATCAGGTACACCGGCTTCTCGAATTTGATGGGCTGAAAAGCCAGGGGCGAGCGACCGGCATTGCGAAGCAAGGTATTCCCCGCCGCTGCAAAATAATCATCCACTGCGACAGGCCCATCCGCCGCATTTACCGGCACATATCCCACTTTGCATGCCAGTGCAGGCGCCGCATTGCTGTCCAGTTTGTCATTCACGATATCCACATCCGTCACCATCGTCCCGGCGGGGATCAACGTAGGGTAATAAATGTCGCCGGATGTGCCAGCGGCTGGGGTGACAGTGCCGAATCCAATCCAGCCATTCCCATAACCGCCCATGAAGCGATCTCGATTCAGGTCATTTGCCTTGAAAGTTGCCACTAAAAATTCTCCTTGTAAATTGGAAGACTAGCGGGACGTTTAAGCCCCGCTCGTATCAGAATGATTTACAGCGGAACTGCGGAGTCGACGGCAATGACACCAAAGTCCGTGGGGACTTTGGATCCGGTTCCATCATCAATCGACATCCGTATCTTCGCGTGGCCACAAACCTTCTCACCCATGACTTCAAGGTTGCTCTCGAAGTTGTACCAATGCTCTTTCCAGCCATATTGCATCCCACTTACCTTGGTCTTGCCGTAAGCGATGCCGAGGGCTTGTGCGCCGAGCAACAGGCCTCGCTCGACAGCAAAACCGGCAGTAAGCGCGGGATTTATCTGCTGATCGGTTTCAGTGGCAGTCATGGCATTTGCCGAAGTAACGATTTTGGTGGAGTCGCTTGGGAGAAAGCGGATAGCGCGCTCGTTTTTGATTACCAGAATGCCGTTCCACATTCCTACTTCGCCAGCAAACAACGGGTGACGGACGTCCATATAGGCTGCGCGGTTTACGGCATTCTGCTGAAATGCGCGCAATGAACCTTCTGTGAGCAGCACCGAGTACTGATTCGGCGTCGCAAGGAACACCCACATCTTCGAAGTCTGCGCCGCCCGGTCGCCTCCAAGCTGGACCGATTGCAACGGCTGATCCATGTCATCCAGTTTCTTGCGCAAGAGATCAAGATGAATCAGTTTCAACGCATCGGTGGAAACGACCGAGCTCAATTGCTGGCCGCCAGCGGTCAATCCGGCTCCATTCACCACGAAATGGCGGTTGTAGGTAGGAGCTTTTACCGGGTTGACCATAACGGAGGTAAAACTTGAAGCGCTTTGAAGCGGAATTGTCCAGTCCGTTCCAGTCTGCGATCCGCGGGCGCCAGCCAAGTGTACCAGCGAAGTTTGCGATGCGAGACGCGGGAAATAACCGGACAGTTGCGCCAGCGCGATCTCGCGCAGTTGCTGTTTGGTGCGTTGTTGCGACATGCTGCCACCCGCATCAACTACTTTACTGGACAGATCGATCCTGATGTCCATAGAGGAGAACGAGAGCGCGCTGCCACGGCCTTCACGGTTAACGTCACCCATGAGTGGCTCACCGCCGATGGTATCGACCAGATCGAGTGATACAGTATCCCCCGCGTTTTTCATCAGGTTGTCGATACGCACGACAGGCATGCCGGGTTGAGTCTGGCCCGCCATCTTTTCCATCGCGGCAACAGGCTCAACCGGTCCGACCAGATTTTCCATCGCACTCGTGCCTTTTAGCGTGTTGGCAAAAAGCGCGGCGCTATAGTGCTTGACGGCGAGTGAACTGCCGCTTCCTACATTGGTTTCAGCCATTTAAAATCCTTAATCAAGTTCGGCTCTCAAGGCGGCGGCCTTGTGAGCGGGCATGCTCATCAGTTTACGAGCCAGCTCATGCGGGCTCATTGCACTGATCTCATCGCTCACTGTTGCGGGCACGCCTCCCTGAATATCCGAGAGGGTTGTGAGTTTCCTTGCCGGAGCTTTTTCCAGCTTCGCTTTCGCTTCAGCTTTTATTGTCTCCGGGTCGGGTTGTTTTCGTGGCGAGGACGCTTCTGGCATGATGGCCCTGACACGGCGGACAGCTTCATCAAACCTTTCCGCGTAAGGCTTATTGGCCCATTTGGAGTTGGTTCTCAAAATTTCGTCCTGTTTCAAGGCTTCATCCCACGCTTCCGGATCGCTGCTCTCCCAGTGCACAAGATCGGGATTGTTATCTTTCGCCTCGGCGACCTGCTCGGCGACACTCAATTGTTCAATGCGCTCGGATTCCTCCCTTTCGTTCTCCCTTTCGCGCCTCAATTCTTCAAGCGTCCGTTCAAGCTTTTCGCCTTGCTTCCGGCTTCCTTCGAATACAGCAGTAATCACCTGATGAAGCCCCGGCATATCATCCTTGAGCGTTTCCAGATGCCTGGCGATGGCATCATCCGCCTCGGCCATGTCGGTTTTGCTCCTGGCTTCATCCTTTTGCTTCAGAAGCTCTTCTAGCGTACTCCGGGCGGCCTGTGCAGCCTGCAACTGCTCGCGCAGCACTGAATTCTCGACCCGCAGCGCCTTGTGCTTTTCGTAAGGAATAATCCCTTTGCCACTCTTGTTCAGAACGACCAGCTCTTCCTCATCCCCCTTGACATGGGTGTCGTCAAGCGCACTTTGTTGCGCTTCTCTTTTAGGTTGATCCTCGGTCGTTTCGTCTGGTGCTTCCTCTTGCGCTTCCTTTGGCGCTTCCTGTATGCCTAAAATTTCAGAAAGCTTGCCGGGATCATTCTCAAGCATCTCGATTTGTTCCGGCGTCAGGTTTGCAACTTGTTCATCCGTAAGCTGATCCACTTCCATTGCCTTTCCTCCAACTGCTTTACCCAGTGAGCGGGCCTGTATGATGCAGGGTTAATGAAAACTTCAGTATCGCCGTGAGCGCGTCGCGTAAACGAAAGACCAATAAAAAAGCCGCCCGAAGGCGGCTTGGTAAAACGGGATTAGGGGAAATCTCATCCCCTAAATCCCCTTGTTTCCAGGAAAATTTCCTAACGAATCCCGGAATCTGGGTTCTTTGGACTGGTTAACAGATAGCGTGGCGTAGCAGGAAGATCGTTCACCGCACCAATGTTGGGCGGATTGTAAAATTGCTTGCCATAGAAATCCTTTCCGCTTGGCGAGGTTCCGGCCCTTTTAAGCGCGGCAGCTTGCGGCCTGTAATCTGCATCCAGAAGAGGATGGACATTTAAATCATTTGCGCCAGCAGAAATGCCAACGTACGGATTCATTGAACCATAAACATTGTTGTAATCAGCTGTGATCGAGGGATTGGCGCCAATTGAGAACCCAGCAGAGCAGTTGTGCAGAAGGTTATTCTTGACGGTCACGTTTCCGGTTAGAGCGTCCGTGCCGATCTTGGAAACGCCATAACTACAATTGATAAATGTATTATTTAGCAGATGATTATCGGTCTCGGATGATTTGCCGTAAGATGCTCCGGTAAAGCAATTCTCAACGATATTTCCAATGAACTTTGACCCGCTGCAATTCCAGAAGGTGAGTCCTGTGCCGCTGTTAGGAATACCTGTACTGATTAGATCGGATATGTAATTGCCGTAAGCCAACCCGCCAATAGTCAGGTTATCGAAGAAAATCCCGCACCCGTCTATCGGGAATCCATTCTGGAAAGCCGCGGCTTCAGTTCCTGCGCGTATTCCGGTTATCGTGTTGAAGGTGATGAGAGGATACTTGTTCTTGGATGTTTGAAGGCCGGCCCCAGTGACATAAGTGTCGCGGACAATATTGTTGGTTATGACTGGGCTAACGAACCCCGAAACCAGTAATCCGCCGTGATCCCCGCTTGGGCCGGCAATCGTTCCGCAGTTGTATACGGTATTTCCCGACATAACCAGCCCCGGCGAGTAAACGGTCGGAGCTGTTACGAAATCGTTATGGCACGCCCGAGCGTAGATAGATGAACTCGGAGTGTTATAGACCGTATTATTGGCAATCAGATAATTAACGAAGGTCGATGATGTCCAGGCGGAATTTGTAGACGTGATCGCAAAGTAAATCCCGTACAAACTGGTATCGTGGATGGTGTTGCCGGTGACGGTAATTCCAGAAGAAACGAGGGAGGCGGCCGTGACGGACTGAGCTATTCCCGCCGTCGTTTGCCCGGTCATAATGCAATTCTTGATCGTTGCCGAGGTAAAGGCTACTGTACCGGGCAGGACAACACCAGCATTACCGCCTGTAAGTGTGCATCCGTCCACGACGATACCAGCGGAACCGGAGGCATAAATGCAGTTATATCCCTCTGCCGTGCTAGTGATCGTGATGGATTTGAAAGTGGTATATTTACGAACTGCATCAAGCCATCCGGAAGCACTGAAGGCTATCGTTCCGGGAGAGGTGGCATAGTCACCGCGAATTACTACACGATTCGAGTCGGACGTCGCGCCATGCGC
>DATJHX010000267.1:0-5051 GCA_035493655.1 Nitrosospira sp. | reverse complement strand
AATGCTCCGGGTCTGCGATCTTCCCTATTTTCCACCGTTCTTCCACCGTATCTTCCACTGTACTTTCCATTTCTCATACTACCGTAACCGGTAAGTCAGGCATGTTCGATATCAGCTTTATGGAAATCCTGGTTATTGGGGTGGTCGCGCTGGTAGTCCTCGGCCCGGAGCGGCTTCCGGGTGTAGCGCGTACGCTCGGGCATCTGTTCGGGCGAGCGCAACGCTATGTCAATGACGTCAAAAACGATATTCATCGCGAAATGGAACTGGAAGAGCTGAAGAAATTCAAAACTTCAGTTGAAGGAACCGCCCGTTCCGTCGAAACCGCGGTAAGAGACGAAATACGTCAGTTCCAGGAAGCCGTGGACGCCAGGGAAACCAGTTCTTCCAGCCCGGTAGCCGCTCCGCCGTATGCCGAAGACATGACGCAACCCGGTGCGCCTACCCATTCTCCGGTCACTCCCGCTAAAGAAACCAACTCCCCGCCCGCTCAATCAGGAACAGGCGCTACCGCATCCGGAACCAATAACGCCAATAACTGATAATTCGAGCGCGGCGGATAGCATATACTTCTCTGATATTTCCCTGATGCGGCCCGGTATTACTCATTGGTTCAACCCGCTCCATTCCATACATGAGCACTGACGAAACTTTTATTTCGCATCTTGTTGAACTGCGCGCCAGACTGATTCGCGTATTTGCGGGATTTGTACTAGGCTTCCTGCCCTGCGCTTACTATGCGCGGGAGTTATATTCGCTGCTGGCGCAGCCTCTGCTGGACAAGCTCCCGCAAGGCGGGCAGATGATCGCCACCGAAGTAGTGACGCCGTTTTTTGTGCCAATGAAGGTGGCCATGATGGTGGCCTTTATCCTCACACTGCCTTACACGCTCTATCAGATATGGGCATTTGTCGCGCCGGGACTATATTCCTATGAAAAACGCCTGGTGCTGCCGCTGGTTTTCGTCAGCAGCTTCCTGTTCATTTGCGGCATGGCTTTTGCCTATTTCGCCGCGCTCCCCCTGGTATTCGAATTCATCACCCATTTTGCGCCCGAGGGGGTCGCAGTCATGACGGATATCGGCCGGTATCTCGATTTCGTTTTGACGACATTCATCGCCTTCGGTATAACTTTCGAGGTTCCCATATTCGTCGTGATCCTCGTCCGGATGGGAATCGTTTCGGTTGATAAGTTAAAGGACATACGCCGCTATGTCCTCGTTGGCGCATTCGTGGCGGGAGCGATATTCACGCCTCCGGATGTGGTCTCCCAATTCATGCTTGCGGTGCCGCTTTACCTGCTCTATGAATTAGGAATATTTGCCGCCCAGTTGATCGCAAAGCCGGTCTCGGAACTGGCTTACCAGCCAGCTCAGCCGGGCCAGCCAATGAGCGATCATGGTATGAAACACGCGGGGGAGACTGCCGAAAAGGAAGATGTAAGTCGAAAGGCATGAGCCGGAAGACATAAATCGGTAAATATCTGCTGAACAGGTTTTTGCCGCCATTCCAGGTTTCGGAAATTTTCGCGATAACGCGACAAATCATTATCGGACAGCAGCCCGGGACTAGTCCATATCCGGCTCTTCATACTGGTCCTGGGCAGTGGGCCTCGGGCGCTTGCCAACATTGATATTGACCAATTTTTCGGCCTGATTGCGCATTACCGTGATGGTGGCGGTCTTTCCTGGAGACAGGGCAGCAATCAGGTTGAGCATGGTGGATGAATCGATTACCGTCTTGCCATCTACGGCCACCAGTATATCCCCCGGCTTCACCCCTGCCCGATCCGCGGGGCCGCCTTTAAGTACCCCGGCAATCAATGCACCATTTGTAGTAGACCGCTTGAATGATTCCGCCAGTTCCGGGGTAAGGTCTTGCACCTCCACGCCGATCCAGCCGCGAGTGACACCCCCGCTCTGAATGATCTGCTCCATAATCTGCTTTGCAACACTCGCCGTAATGGCGAACCCGATACCAAGCGATCCACCGGAGCGCGATACAATCGCCGTATTGATGCCTATCAGATTGCCTGTAGTATCAACCAGCGCCCCCCCGGAGTTTCCCGGATTGATGGCGGCATCGGTCTGTATGAAATTTTCAAAGGTGTTGATGCCCAAATGCGTCCGCCCCAGCGCGCTGATGATGCCCATGGTAACCGTCTGCCCTACGCCGAAGGGATTGCCGATAGCAAGCACGATATCACCGACCCGAGCGCTATCGGAGTGCCCGAACGTCATTGTCGGCAGCTCCTGCATATCCACTTTCACGACGGCAAGATCAGTTTCGGGATCCGAGCCGATGACGCGCGCCTTCGCCTTTCTGCTGTCAGCAAGCGCAATCTCGATTTCGTCCGCAGCCTCTATCACATGATGATTGGTAAGAATATAACCCTCAGGGCTGACGATCACGCCGGAACCGAGACTGGACGCCCGCCGGCTCTGTGGCGACGACTCGAAGCGATCGCCGAAGAAACGCCGGAAGAAAGGATCTTCCATGAATGGATGGGGCGCCACCTTGACTTCTTTACTGGTGAATACATTCACCACCGCTGGCATGGCTCGTTGCGCGGCGTCAGCGAAACTGCCGGGGCGCGGCGCGCCCTGCGCTCCTGGAGGCGGCGCTTCTTTTACCGTGATCATGGCTCCGCTGAGCGACTTCGATTGCCAGGGCAAAAGTTCGGGCCGCAAGGTGGAAACGACAAAAAGCACCGCAAGCACGATTGTTGTGGTTTGTGCGAAAATCAACCAGAGTTTGCGCATCGAGAATGATTTCGAGTGGAAAAATATTTATTAAGGATAGGATAAAAACTGATGCAATTGAATGAACTCGAAATCTATTTGAATCAGCTTCTTGATATTGGGCACTTTCGTGATTATTGCCCAAATGGACTGCAAGTGGAAGGCCGAAGTGAAGTTCATCAATTGGTCAGCGGTGTAACCGCCTCGTTCGAATTCCTGCAGGCCGCAATAGAAGCAGGGGCGGACGCTGTCATAGTCCACCACGGCTATTTCTGGCGGGGGGAAGATCCCTGCATCATTGGCATGAAGCGCCGCCGTATTTCGCATCTACTGGCGCATGATGTCGGGTTGCTCGCCTATCATTTGCCGCTGGATGCGCATCCGGAGCTGGGCAATAATGCACAGCTTGGCCAGAAATTGGGCTTTACTGAAACCGGCCGTTTCGGCGAGCAGGGAATCGCCATGCAAGGAACACTTCTGTCAGGGATATCGAGCCTGAGAGACCTGCGCATGAATATTGAATGCAGGGTTTCTCGCAAACCCCTGGTAATCGGTCATGACGACGGCTTGGTACGGCGCGTTGCCTGGTGTACCGGCGCTGCCCAGGATTATTTTGACGAGGCTATCCGCCTGGGGGTGGATGCGTTTATTACCGGTGAAATCTCCGAGCGGATGGTGCATGCGTCACGGGAATCCGGCGTTGCATTTATCTCTGCTGGCCATCACGCCACCGAACGCTACGGCATACAGGCGTTGGGCGAGCATATATCCCGCAAATTCAGCATCACCCATCAATTCATCGATGTAGACAGCCCCGTATGAAAGATACTGTCACCGTTCCCGTGCAGCAGAAGAAAAGTCTCCCGGAACATTGATCCACGAATATGGGCTCAAGGAATATCGGCTGGAATAAATTGTGTGTAGATGCGCGATGCTTATCCTATTTCACTATTCCATTTCACTATCCCATTTTGCTTATTCCCATCTGCGGATGCAATTCAAAACCAGAGAGATCAATATGGCAGCGGCAAGGGTAAGCTTATATAGGCTTGTTATATAGGCTTGGCCACCATAAGATAGAAGACGATGAGAAGGGCAATTAATGCGGGAATGCCAAGCACAATCCAGAGGCGAAAATAGCGCCAATACAAGGCAGGCAGCGCGGTTTTATTTTCACAGGCCTCCGCAGCCAAATGTTGCATACGGATCTGCAGCCATACTACTGGAAGCCAGCAGGCAGCCATAAGCAAATATAAGCCAATGGACCATGCGACCCAGCGGCTTGCCAGCGGAATCCCGGCCAAATAGACGAGATAAAAGCCGGTAAGCGGCTGGATGATGATGGACGTCGCAGTGAACGCCCAGTCCGCGTTGACCACGTTCCTGGCTACCGCAGCTATGATCAAAGGGTTCCTGGTCAAGGTGGCTGAAAACAGATAGTAGGCTGTGCTTAAGCCCGTGCCAAAAAGCAATGTCGAAGAAAGTATGTGGAGCCATTTCGCTGTAACATAATCCATCAGCGTTTCTCCAACTCGTACAGCAACCAGATGACGGCAAGGATGGGAAGATTTTTTGCCAGTGGCCCGAAGGGGTGCAACCAGAATTCCGGTAAGTAAACAGTAATCGTAAGCGTATACATGCAGATAAGCGTTGCCTGGGCGATCCAGAGCAGCCGGCGATTCCGGAGAAACAGCGTGCCTAGGCCGAACGCGATGTCCAGCGCGGCTGCGCCATAGAGCGCAAGCGGAGCGAAGGTGCCCGTTATTCCAACCCGCGCGAGCATGGCGTAGCTCTCCTCTACCGGATATACCCCCATCGATACGATGCCGGCAATCAACCACACGACGGCAATGGACAAGCGCAGTATAGGCTGCAGCCATCCGAGAAGCGCTGCCAGCCGTGATTCCCTGATATTCCAGGGGGATATGAACTGGTTGACGGGTCGGGGCTCGTGCCCGAGAAGTTCGCGTGTTGTACCAGGGTCCGCGGTGTTCCCTCGCTGCAGCATTTGCCACGACTCCACGTCTAGCAAACCCTTTCCTAATCGCTGCCCGAGTTGCGCTGCAATGTTCACCCAGAATATCGGTGTTTGCACGAATATACCCCGCCCCAGCCCCATGAGGCTCCGCAGTTCACTCAAATAACGCTGGAGGGTAAGCGCTTCCGGGCCGACAAGCGGTACACGCTGTCCCAGATATCGATCAGTTTCCACCAGTTCCGTCACAGCACAGGTCAGATCATCAATATGAATCGGCTGGATTTCCTGGTTACCCTGTCCGGGCAGGGGAATAATCGGTAAAGCCGCGATAAG
>DATJHX010000266.1:0-6518 GCA_035493655.1 Nitrosospira sp. | reverse complement strand
ACCGATATCGCATCCTTGCGCACCCGCCTCAAGCACGAGTCTTCCATTGGCTTTGTGCCAACGATGGGCAACCTGCACGAGGGGCATTTGTCTCTCGTTCGGACCGCGCAACAGAAGACACGCTACGTAGTAGTGAGCATTTTTGTGAACCGCCTGCAATTTGGGCCGACCGAGGATTTTGACCGGTATCCTCGAACCTTGGCCGATGACTGCAAGTTGCTGGAAAATCAGGGCGTGGATATTGCATTCGTGCCGGCCGAAAAAAGTCTTTATCCGATAAAGCAGGAATTCATGCTTGATCCCCCACCGGTAGCAAACACGCTGGAAGGGGAATTTCGTCCGGGATTCTTCCGGGGCGTTTCAACCGTCGTTCTAAAGCTTCTGAACATCGTTCAGCCCGATGTCGCCGTGTTTGGTAAGAAAGACTACCAGCAACTGCATCTCATGCGAGAAATGGTGAGGCAGTTGAATCTCGCAGTCGAAGTTGCCCATGGAGAAACGATACGTGCAACAGATGGCCTGGCTTTGAGTTCTCGCAATCGTTATTTGACGCATGAGGAACGTGCCGAGGCGACGCGGTTGTATCAGGTTTTATCGCAGATCAGGCAGGCGGTAGAGGGTGGCGCCAGTAATTTTCATGGGTTGGAAGAGAACGCAAAGGAAATTCTGTGCGCCCATGAATGGAAGGTCGATTATATCGCCATCCGGCACCGCGATACCCTCGCCCCCGCAGCCGGAGGCAACAGAAATATCGTTGTACTCGGAGCAGCAAAGCTGGGCAAGACCCGGTTGATAGATAATCTGGAAATAAATGCCGGGAACTGACCGGGGACCAGAATCCAAGTGCGGGCTTCATATATTCCATGGTTGAAGTTCGAATTTATTTGCGTTTCATGTAGTTGGCAGCATCTCTCAGCCGTTGTTCAACTACGCTCGACACAAAGCTTTATTAATAGCTTTATTAAACGTCCATCCTCTTCGCCTTCCTTCAGCTTTACTCGCCGGTAGCTGAGCAGTAACCACCTGATTCAAAAGGTATGATGCCGTCGTGGTTTAGCGACAGACGATATCTGGCTAGTATCAAGGCATTACGTCCTCATCCTGGTTTTACGTTGCTGAAAAGCAACAGTAATCCATCCCCTGCTACACGTTCCTACGCCACTTTTCCTGTTTATCAATAGGTTATATGCTGGCACGATAAATGCTTGTACTTAATTACCGGCCTGCTCGGTACATGGTAACGGGATCTGACACCCCCTACTGAATCTCGAATAGCGGATCCTCCAAGCGGGAAGAAGCGAACAAGAATAAGCGAACAGAAGATGTTGAGATAGAGGCGTCGTAAGCTCCCCATCAAGCTCTACGTGGGGCTTATAGAGATTCACTTACAAGGAGGTTTTTTTATGTTTTCCCTGCAAAGCCCGAAGCAAAACCGAATCCTCGCAGCCCTGCCCGCGGAAGATTATGCGCGGCTTCTTCCGTATCTTGAACTCATATCCATGCCACTGGGGCAAACCATTTATGAACCGCGCGCCGTCGTCAATCATATTTATTTTCCGACGAGCAGTATTGTTGCGCCGTTGTATGCCATCGAAAATGGCGCCTCGGTACGCCTTGCGATCATCGGCAACGAAGGACTCACCGGCATATCCTCTCTTCTGGGAGGCGGCGGCACACCAGCGGGAATTGTGGTGCAAACGGGGGGAAACGGTTATCGGATAAAGGCAAGTACTTTGAAAAAGGAATTCGATCGGGGAGGCCAGTTACAACATGTGATATTGCGTTATACCCAGGCCCTGATTACTCAAACATCACAGAACGCGGTATGCAATCGCCATCATAATATCGAGCAGCAGTTGTGCCGTTTTCTTCTGATGAGTCTTGACCGGCTGCCTGGCGAAGAAATGCAGATGACACACGAGCAGATAGCCGTCATGTTGGGCGTTCGGCGGGAAAGTGTGACTCAGGCTGCTCTCAAATTGCAAACGATCGGAGCGATCCAATATAGCCGCGGCCATATTACCGTTCTGGACCGTGATGAACTGGAAAACACCGTATGCGAATGCTACACCGTTGTGAATGACGAATATGACCGATTACTGTGGAATCATAGCCCGAATCACAGCCCAGATACTGTTCAGGTGGCGACCGTGTCACGCACAAGCAAACAACTGTGGCCGGTAAACTGAGGAGAGCCCCGGGCTATTCGGCCAGAACCAGTTCCGCCCTCCCCTAACCTGGTTCAAGCCGAGTAGTCCGGCTTGTCGTACGATAGCTGTATGTGACAGCCGCCACCCCGTTCAATCTGTCATAAGATGCCTGAGAACGTAGGGCAGTATACCGCCATGCATATAATAGTCCACTTCGACAGCCGTATCTATTCTGCATAGCAGGTCGATCTCGCGCTGGGAACCATCAGCACCCCGAATAACAAGCGATACATCCTGCTGGGGCCGGATGTCTTTCAGGCCCAGGAGATCGAATTGCTCGCCGCCATTGATTCCGAGTGATTGAACGCTGTCACTCTCCTTGAATTGCAGCGGTAGCACACCCATGCCCACCAGGTTGCTTCGGTGTATGCGTTCAAAGCTCTTCGCAATTACTGCCTTGACCCCCAGCAACTGTGTCCCCTTCGCAGCCCAGTCGCGGCTCGAGCCGGTGCCGTATTCTTCTCCTCCAAATACCACTGTCGATACCCCGTCTGCAATATATCTCATGGCAGCATCATAGATGCTCATTTGCTCGCCATCCGGCTGATGCAAAGTAATTCCTCCTTCGCTGCCCGGTATCATGAGGTTCTTTATGCGCACGTTGGCAAACGTGCCACGCATCATCACCTCGTGGTTGCCGCGGCGCGCTCCGTAACTGTTGAAGTTCATCCTGGACACGCCATTTGCCAACAGGTATTTGCCCGCGGGCGAGGTATTTTTTATGGAACCCGCCGGACTGATGTGGTCGGTGGTTACCGAATCCCCAAATATGGCCAATGCGCGTGCATCACGAATTCCGCCGGGCTGAGCCGGTTGCATCGAAAAATCCTTGAAGAATGGCGGCTCCGCGATGTATGTGGATTGCGGCCAACTATAGGCCTGACCGGAGACTGATGGAACACTGTTCCACAACACGTGATCCTTCGTCAGATTACTGTAGAGCCGGCGAAATGCTTCGGCATCGGCGGCAAATTTGATTATTGAACGTACTTCCTCATCGCTCGGCCAGACGTCACTGAGCCATACGGACCTGCCATCCTCTGCGACCCCCAGCGGTTCATTCGTCAAGTCCTTAAGCATCGTCCCTGCGATGGCATAGGCGACAACCAGGGGGGGAGAAGCGAGAAAGTTGGCGCGAATGTTTGGATGTATCCGTGCCTCGAAATTCCGGTTACCGGAAAGCACTGCGGCACAGACCAGATCATTCGTCACCACGGCATCCTCGATGGGTTCTGATAGCGGCCCTGAATTGCCGATGCAGGTGGTGCAACCGTAGCCCGCGAGATTAAAGCCGAGTTTCTCCAGGTAGGGCATGAGGCCCGTAGCGGTGAGATATTCCGTCACGACACGCGATCCGGGAGCAAGAGATGTCTTAATGTGCGGTTTAACCTTCAACCCTTTTTCTACCGCCTTCTTTGCCAGCAAGCCCGCAGCCAGCAGCACACTGGGGTTGGAGGTATTCGTACAGGACGTGATGGCTGCAATCAGCACGTCGCCGTGGCCCAGGTCGAACGGGCCATTTGACACGCACTGTGGCGCCTCGTCCACATCCAGTATCGGGCGGTTGCTAACCATCTCGGCGAGATTTCGCGCACTTCCCGGCCTGAGATTGTTACCCATCTCGACTATCTTTTTTACGGTCTCCGATTGGGAGGGAACCTTGTCCGTTCCTGTGTCCACTCGATGCGCGCCAGCGGCGGCCACGCCGCCACCCGTATCGCCAACTGTACTGTTGTCGATACAACTGTCTACCGGATAGCGCCGCTGCAAATCTGCCTCACCTTTCCCGTAACCATTTTCCGCGACAGGCTTGGCAAAGAGTTCGCTGAGCCTGGATTTTATGTTGCCAAGTTCGATGCGATCCTGGGGTCGGCGGGGACCCGCCAGCGAGGGCGTGACTGTATCCAGGTCAAGCTCCAGCTCGCGCGAGTAGTCGATATCTCCCTTGCGGGGAATTCCGTACAGTCCCTGGGTTTTGAAATAGGACTGAAATGCCGCTATTTCCTCGTCGCTGCGTCCCGTATACCTGAAATATTCGATAGTGGCGTCATCTACGGGGAAAAATCCCATCGTCGCGCCATATTCGGGTGACATATTCCCGATCGTGGCCCGATCGGGTACGGTCAGCGATGCGGTGCCTTCGCCGAAAAATTCGACAAACTTGCCTACGACGTTGGCTTTGCGCAACATCTCCGTGACAGTCAGCACCAGGTCCGTTGCGGTAACGCCGGCGCGCAACCGCCCTGTCAAATTGACCCCGACGACGTCGGGCGTAAGAAAATAAACGGGCTGCCCCAGCATTCCGGCTTCAGCCTCAATTCCGCCAACCCCCCAGCCGACCACGCCGATGCCGTTGATCATGGTAGTGTGCGAGTCGGTGCCCACCAGTGTGTCAGGATATACGATACCCTCTTTCATGTGGACTCCCCGAGCAAGGTATTCCAGGTTCACCTGATGCACAATTCCAATTCCAGGGGGTACGACCTTGAATGTATCGAATGCCTGCATGCCCCATTTAATGAATTGGTAGCGCTCATTGTTGCGGCGGAATTCAAACTCCATATTGATTTCGAGCGCTTGGTTATCGCCGTAATGATCAACTTGCACCGAATGATCAACTACCAGGTCAACAGGCACGAGCGGCTCGACAAGTTTGGGATCCTTTCCCATCCTTTGCGCCGCGCTGCGCATCGCCGCGAGGTCCACAAGGAGCGGTACACCGGTAAAATCCTGTAGCACGATGCGCGACACCACAAACGGAATCTCATCCATTCGTGCGGCATTGGGCTGCCAACCGGCCAAACGTCTTACATGGCCCTCGGTGATTTTGTCGTCGTCCCAATTGCGCAGCACGGATTCCAGGATGATGCGAATGGAAACCGGCAATCGTGAAATTTTCCCCAGGCCGGCTGTTTCCAGAGCAGGAAGAGAGTAGAACTTTGCTTTTCCACCAGCCGGAAGTGAAATATCTTGAAGCGAATTGAAGAGATTGTGGTTCATAAAGAACTCCTGGAGTATCAGGGGAGCCTGTCGTTCGGGCCAGATATCAAATATAGGTTTGCTGCCAACTGAATCGGGTAATCAGTTAACCAGTATTTTTGCCGGATGGCAGCAGCCGCCCATAGGTTATGGAAATGATGAAATCGAAAACTGTTTATAGGGCATATCGTGCTATTTCTCAACCGGATCGGCATGATTTTCCGGTTTCGGCTTATATTCGGGGATTCCGGCTTCAACTACGCTCTCGAAAAAGCTTCGATAAGCGCTCTCCACACGTTTAGCCGTCGAATCGGGAAAGAGAAGAAAGTCTCCCGCTTTGAGTGCAGAAACGATACCTTCGGCAACAACTGAAGGGGAATTGGCAGACCCCGCCAGACCAGCGGAATTTCCCATGTCGGAAGCGATAAGACCAGGATGCACGCTTAGCACGGCGGTCCCCTGCCGGCCCAACAGCTCGCGTAGTGCCAGCGTGATGGAATAGGCCGCTGCCTTGCAAGCGGAGTGAGTAGCGAAGTTGGACGCGCATACCAGTGAAGCAACGGAGTTGATCTGCACAAAGGCGCCGCCACCGTTTTGCCCGAGAACCGGAACAAACGCCTGGGCGATCCGGATGAGGCTGAGCACATTAGTCGTCATCCCAAGCTCGAGCGCATCGATCGCATTGACATCCAGCGGAGTCGCAGCCATGAATACCCCCGCATTGTTGACCACCACCTGCGCATCCCGGCAGTGGCAGCCATCGCTGTAATGGTCTCGGGCTTCGTCAGATCCAGTTGTACAGGGAGCACCCTGTCGCCATATCGCTCAATCAAGGGAGCAGCGGAATCGGGACGCCGAACCGCCGCGTAGACCTTGGCCGCTCCATGATCGAGGAAGGCCTCGACTATCGCCTTGCCGATACCTCTATTCGCGCCTGTAACCAGCGCAACCTTGTTTTTGATATCGAATATTATTTTCAATTCCGCTGTTCGTGGGTAGGCAGCAAGGTCGTGAATCGTTCGCATCCCCGCACGGCTGGTCGTGACGTATCCGATATGTCGTTTCATTATATCCTGAAAAATCGTGTAATATGAAAGAGATGCCAGCGGAAATATCGCTGTGGCTATTCGGGTCATACTCACTGTATGACATGACGCAACCCGAATCGCTTCGGCATGATGTTCCCTGAGCCTTGCCGCATTTTCTATTGATGATTCTTTAAGAACTGGATTCATGGCTCGCCCAGTGGTCGCACTGTTGCACGGTTTCCTCGGTTTTGTGAAATGGGGGCCTTTCGAATATTTCCGGGGGGTGAGCCAGGCGCTAAAT
>DATJHX010000265.1:0-13023 GCA_035493655.1 Nitrosospira sp. | reverse complement strand
TACGCCAATTACGGTCGATGCGGCTTCGCTTTCGGCGTCAATCGCCCAGGCAGGAGAAGTTGATATGTACAGTTTCGTAGTGGCGGCGCCGGGTATTCATGTCATCGAGACTCAGGGTACAACTGATGTGGTGACCGTCCTGTACGGTCCAAATGATGTGGGGACGCTCATTACTGAAGACGACGACAGCGGCCCGGGTGCGAATTCGCGGATTGAACGCGATCTGACCCCAGGGACGTATTATGTGCGCGTTCGGCACTATAGTGGCTCATCAACCGGAAGTTACGCTATCTCGGTGAGGAGTTCGGTGCCCCAACCGGGCGCTCAAACCATACAGGTGAATGGTCCGCCAGTGCAGGGAACGATCGCGACCTCGAACGAGAGGGATATGTACACGTTCACAGCCGCCACTTCCGGTATGTACACGATCGAGACTGCTGGCAGCACGGACTGCTTCCTTACGTTATTCGGTCCTAACAACCCGGCTACCTTTATCGCACAGGATGATGACAGCGGTCCGGCCGCCAACTCCAGGCTCGCGCTCAACCTGACGGCGGGTACCTATTTTGCCGAGGTCAGGCATTACAGCCCGACCGGAACCGGTATCTATAGCATTTCGGTCAAAAGCTGAGAAAGGATATATATACTTTGTAAGCGTAGTCGAAACGCAGTCCTGTCGCCAAAGTTAACCTCCGAACTTTACGAGAACAAAAAATATGAGGTGCATCTATTTCGCAGCTTTCCTGTTAGTCGGCTGCGCTTCGGGGATGGGCGATAAGGGCGATAACAAACCGGGACAGGGAGAAAATAGTGCAGGGGGCTCCGGGATGTACTCCATCACCAGCTTATATGATGGAGATACTGATTCAAGGGCGCGGGCCAGCCAATGGATGGATGCCGAGGCCAGAAATATATGTAATTCCGACTATACCCGTATATCTGAAGAATCGGTTCCAACCATCAATCGACTTGGAGAAGTGCCGTTTTCCCGGCTTATTTGGCAAATCAAGTGCCTGCCACAAACCGGGAGAGCGAGCGCGCCGTAGTTACTCGTGGATTGCGCAAACAGCCTGATCCATTTTTCTGTAGCCCGGCTTCAGCCTCGTACGGTAGCGCACCGATAAGGCCGAAGGGCATGACGTATCGTTTTCTCGACAGCGAGGTTGCTGGACTCTATCAAGGGAGCGCCGTTCATGAACCATCCTGCCATCTTCGTGAAGACAATGCCACTATCCCTGCCGATAACCATTGGGCTGACATTAAATGCCGCAGCCTTTGATAATAGCGGTCTCCATGTCCGGCACAGCGCATGCTCAGACGACGCCGGAGGGCATCACATCGGGGTTATCCATGAGCGCCCAAATCTGGTACGCGGAAACCTCGATCGAGCGACAGCCTCCTGTTGGCAAGGGCGAGCCTGCTAAAAGCGGAGCTGGAAAGAAAAACTCCCAACGCTTGGACAGGAGACAGGAAATGAATCGGGAGGAAAAAGCCGGGGGGAGTTCTTCCACTGACCGGAATCAGGGAAGCCAACGAAAAATTCGGCGGGCCTTGGCCTGACAACTGTAGCCATTACTTACGCAGGAGCCAACGATGTTCAAGTTCGTCTCAACCACAATTATTGCCACTTCCATGGCGGTATGCAGCTTCAGTGTTGGCGCTGGATCGCATGTTTCCGAGAAGGATAAGGAAACCATGCGGAAAGAGTCGTTATCCGATCCTAACGCTGCTGAAAACACGAGCAAAAAGGAAGGGCATAAATACGATACCAAAGCCGGTGTTCCCTCTGAAAAGGAACGCAAAACCATGCGCGAAGAAACAATGGGCAAGAAAACGATGAGCAAGGAAATGACGGGTAAGGAAAAACAATAACGTTTCCAGTTCTAGCTCAACGCTTGCAGTCCCCCCCATGCAAGCGCCAGCCCAGGGCAAACGGACAAACCTTGCAATAAAGAACCATACCCTGCAGCCTATCCTCTGCTGGAATAGTCCGATCATCATAGAGCTGATAAAATCGCGCGAACAGGGCTTGGCTGCTCTCTGTGCCTTCGCTTCTTCTTAAGCTATTTCCATTCGTAAAGCAGGTGCCGCACTCGGGCAACGGGGTGGGGACAAAATCACGTAATAAAATAACATCATGTTGCCGCGGACGGACGGAATATCGCTTCAATGTATAGCAATTTTCAAGAAAAGAAATCCTTGATGCTCCAGATAGCCACGACATTGGCTCTAGCTGGTTTTGTCGTGTTCACGCTTTTCTTGTGGCAGGGGCACAAAGGCTTCAGCCTATGGGATGAAGGTTATCTCTGGTATGGCGCGCAGCGAGTAATGTTGGGGGAAGTGCCCATCCGCGATTTCATGTCTTATGATCCCGGTCGCTATTATTGGTCAGCAGCGTTCATGAGCCTGTGGAATGATAACGGCATTATGGCGTTACGCAGTGCGGTGGCAATTTTTCAGGTGATAGGACTATTTGCCGGCCTCCTGTTAATCGCTCGCAGTTCAAAAAACCAGAGCTTCGTTTATCTGTTACTTTCAGCGCTCACGTTGGCGGTATGGATGTTTCCTCGCCATAAACTGTTTGATATTTCGTTATCCATCCTGCTGATCGGAGTAATGGTTTTTCTGATTCAAAAACCGACAGGCAGACGCTATTTTCTGGCCGGCATCTGTGTAGGTGTGGTGGCGGTTTTTGGTCGCAATCATGGTATGTATGGCGCTGCCGCCAGCCTTGGGGTCATGGCATGGTTAAGCATCAGGCGAAAAGATGGGCCTGGATTCATTGAAGGATTTGCGCTATGGGCCTCAGGAGTAAGTGTTGGTTTCATGCCTGTGCTCGTCATGGCTTTAACGATGCCGGGTTTCGCCATGGCTTTCTGGGACAGTATTCTCTTCTTGTTTGAGGCCAGAGCCACTAACCTCCCTTTGCCGATTCCCTGGCCATGGCGGGTCGCCTTCGGTTCTGCATCCATCATTGAAGCTATCCAGGGGGTTTTGGTTGGCCTGTTTTTTATTGGCGCAGTCGTTTTCGGCATGCTTTCGATTGCATGGGTGGTGTGTCAAAAATTTCATGGAAAAACAGTTTCACCAGTATTGGTTGCGGTAGCATTTCTGGCTCTACCATATGCCCACTATGCTTATTCCCGGGCTGATGTAGGACATCTGGCTCAAGGAATTTTTCCATTGCTGGTCGGTTGTCTGGCAATGCTGGCCGCCTTACCCCCAAAGATTAAGTGGCCCTTCTCCCTCATGCTGTGCTGCGCGAGTCTCGGGGTAATGCATGCGCTTCACCCCGGTTGGCAATGCGCCTTCGGCAACCAATGTGTAAAGATAGAAATTTCTGGGAGTGAGCTCAGCGTTTCCCCGGATACAGCGGATGATATTAAGTTACTGCGGAGCTTGGCTGATGAATATGCTAGAGATGACCGAAGCTTCGTAGCTGCACCTTTTTGGCCGGGGGCTTATCCGTTACTCGGAAAAAAGTCCCCGATGTGGGCAATATATGCGTTACAGCCGAGAAATGGAGCCGCGCAGCAACTGGAAATCGAGCGCATCAAGGCTGCGAACCCTGGCTTTATTTTGATCAATGACTTTCCCCTGGATGGGCGGGAAGAGCTGCGCTTTCGTAATACACATCCTCTGATTCATCAGTTTATTCTGGATAATTTTGAGTTGTTTCCCAATCCTCCGAATTCCTACTATCAAATTTTCAGGCTTAAGAGCACAGCTTGATGAATCAGGCCCAATTGAGGCCTTCCACACATGTACCGCAACATAGGTAAAAAGCCGTCGGCCATACCGCTTCAACATCGGAAAGCATTGGCTCGTCGCTCCTATCGGAGAAAAGAATCGGCCGATTATCAATCTGACGTGTTAGACAGGAACAATCCGTGCCATTTCGTACATACGAATTAAATGCTCTTCGTTAAGATGGCTTCACGACTATGCCACCTACATCCGATTTTCCGCGCCATAGTGATAGTGTCAATATCCGATGCGCAGGAAGCGCGAAGGAGAGCCTGTGAGCATCAAGCACGTCTGGGTTCTGATCAAGGCCACTTTTTCCTCCTGGCTGGAAGATTACGCCCCCAGCATGGGGGCTGCCTTGGCGTACTACACGCTGTTTTCAATAGCACCGCTTCTGCTGATCGTCATTTCGACTGCAGGGCTTGTTTTTGGGGAAGATGCGGTACGAGGGGAAATTTTCGCTCAGTTGCGGGATCTGATGGGTGACCAGGGTGCGCAGGCAGTACAAAGTTTGCTTGCGAGCGTCAGCGAGCCAAAAAAAGGTATTGCGGGGACCGTTATCGGAGTTGTTTTGCTGGTGGTTGGCGCAACGAGCGTGCTGGGTGAATTGCAGGACGCGCTGGATCGCATCTGGCGCGCGCCCCAAAAAGACAGGAAAGGGGGCGTGGTAACACTGATCCGAACACGGTTGTTGTCGCTCGGGATCATACTTGGCATCGGTTTCCTGTTAATCGTGTCGCTCGTGTTCAGTGCCGCTATGGCGGCGCTGGCCAAGTGGTGGGGGCCCTTCTTTTCAAATCTTGAGATGCTGGCTACCATAGTGAATTTTATCTTCAGCTTCATGTTCTTATCCGCGCTATTCGCAATGCTTTACAAGTTAATGCCGCGGGTTGAAATTCGTTGGCGCGATGTCTGGGCTGGTGCGGTGGTGACGGCATTGCTGTTTACGGTGGGCAAGCTTCTGATTGGAATCTATATAGGAAAGAGTGCCATCAGTTCGGGATTCGGCGCAGCCGGATCACTGGTGATTGTGCTGGTATGGGTCTATTATTCGGCCCAGATTTTCCTGCTTGGAGCGGAGTTTACCAAGGCGTACTCCGAGACTCATGGATCACGAAAAGGCCAACTGCCTCCAATACAGAAACCGCAACAGTACTTGCCAGAAGCCATATAGCGGATAACGGGGCAAGAGAGAAAAGGTCGTGAGAGAACAGGGCGTGCTGCTGTTCGGGTGAGATCAGCGCTGCTCGATACTTCGCTCGCTACGAAATCCGCTCTGAGTGAGGGATTTCAACAAATCCGCCATCTGGTTGACACTACTGCTGAGCTCAAAGTTTTTTTGGGCTCGTTTCCTGGCAGCACTTCCCATCTCCTCGCGCAAGGACCGATTGGACATCAAGGTGATGACGTTATTCGCCATACCCTCCAGATCATCCAAGTTATTAAGAAATCCTGTGTACCCCGCTTCGACCATATCTATTACGCCACCGACGTTTGTAGCGATCACCGGCAAACCCGATGCCATGGCTTCTATTATCGCCAGCGGCATTGCCTCGGAATGCGAGGTTAATACCATGAGGTCAAGAGATGCATAAACCCGAGGCATATCGTGCTGAAGGCCGACCATATGAACATATCCATGCAGGCCATCATTATGGATGTCTTCCTTTAGATTTTCCCGCATGGGCCCCTCGCCCACCAGGATGAAATGACAGTTTTCCAACGTCTTGCGCACGATGCCTGCAATTTTTACAAACACGTCCGGGCCTTTTTCGCGGGAGAGCCGTCCAACAAATCCCACAAGTGGTGTATCAGGAGGGATTCCGGCGATCGAATGCAGATAGTTGCTCTTATCGGTCGGGCGGAAAACTTCCGTATCTGCGCCGTTTGGAATAAAGTGCAATTTACTTGCGGGAATTCCCATGCCTACCGCTTGAAAGTAAGCTGATTTTGCTACTAAGTGAATATGGGTTTGCGTTATTTTCTGGATCTCAAAGTCGCGTACATTGAGGTACCGGCCGTGAACCGTGGCCAACGCCGGGGTTTCAGTCAGTTTGCCCAGCATGCCCGCCAGCAAGTGCGCGTTGGGTAGATGCGCATGAATGACATCGATCGCATCGGCGCGGATAAGGCCGACGCCAAGCTGGATGGATTGCCAGTCGGTTTCATCAGTCATCGGTGCCAGATGGACGCTGCAACCGAGATCTCGCAGTTGTGACGTGAAAGGGCTCTCCGATATACACAGGCAGGTGACGTGGAAGAGATCGCGCGGCAGGCGCTGGAGCAGGCGCAACACATACGTTTCCATTCCGCCAACTATAGAACCGCCAATAATTTGCAACAGGTTGATAGGACGTTCGGCAGTGGAAATGATTTTCATGTTAGTTTATTCCTAAGGAACCTCTGAACAAATCCCACGCGGACGCGCCGGCGGTTTTGCGGGATGGGATGCGCGAAAGGCGACGAAGGGAACGGCCGATCCCCTTCGCAAGGAGCCTGACAAAGCAGGCCGCCCGCAAAACGTCGTCCCGTTTGGGTTGCGGTAAAATCGGGCGCTCACTGCGGTGCACTCCTTGGCATCGTAGACTCAGCTACGACCTGCGTCGCGCGCCTTGTGATCATCCCGATTTTATCAGCAACGCGCTCCACGGAGGATTTGTTCAGAGGTTCCCTAACCAGGCCGCGGCTGTTCCTCCCATAATCCGCTCACGGTCGTGTTTATCGACATTCAAATGATCCAATAGAACTACAACATCATCCATCCGATTCTTGATAAGTTCGCCAGAGCATGGCAAAAATACATCACTACCGAATTGCAATAACTCAGGTGTCAGGACAGCGATAGCCTTACTCAAAACGTCCAGGCGATATGCGGGAGGCGCTCCAAAGGAGATATCGAAGCGAAACTGGCTTTTATCAGGCGTTACGCCATTGATAAGGTCAATCAGACCCACCGCATTCGCTTCATCGGTCCAGGGCCATCCCAGGTGAGCCAGGGTGACGCGCAGGCCAGGATGTTCCCGTATCGCTTCGAAAAATGTGGGCCGGCAGAAGCGGCCGGACTTTCCGTCTATGAAAATGCCGCTGTGAAACAGAATCGGCATATCAAGCCGGGATGCAGTGTCATAGATGCGGTGCGCGCAATCATCATAGGGATACCATCCGGAGGGCACCATCTTGAGACCGGACAGACCGAGATCGCGCGCACGAGTGAGATCTTCGCTTGAATCGCCGAGCGATGGATTGATTACCGCGAAGCCGATCAGGCGATCCTTATGATCGGCAATCAGGTTCGCCAGATGCCGATTTGCCGACTGCAAGGATTCCCTGTCATGCAAGGAATAGTTCCCGTTCAAAAACGGCGCCAGGATGACAGCCTTGTCCACCCCCGCCCCATCCATTGCCTGCAAAATCCCGGCGGTATTTTCTTCACCGGAACAATGAATGTGGGCGTCTATTATCATTTCGATATCAGAGCACGACTATTCCGCTGCGGAGATTTTTTGCATCGGCCGCAATTGTCTGACGGTATCTGCCGCTTTTTTGCCGGCCAGGAATGCGTGGTCGGAGTTGTAATATTCCCATTCGCTGTAACGTCCTGACAGAATGATGTCGCATTTCGCAAGCCATTTTTTTGCGGTTTCGACATTCCGCGCCCGCACATGGTCATATACGACATAAGCATAGGGCATGTCCACGAGGTTGGCGGTAATCAGCTTGTCATCAGGAGTCAGCATGCCCACCCTGATGCAGTCTTCCACACACCGGTCGATCAGCTTCTGGCCTTCGAAGGGAAGCGGCTTGGCGGGCGAATAGGATATTTCGCAGGTCAGGCCGAACCCGCCGGGCGGGTTGCAGTTGGGGCTAGCGTTCCCCTGGAGAAAAATGCGGTGGAAAATGGTGTCTTCAGGATAGTAGATCCAGTGCTTGTCTGAAATATTTTCACGGCCAATTCCAAGATTCACGCAGCGCACCGACACGTGCCGCAGCCCGGCCGCAGCATCTCGGACTGCCTGGGGCGCTTCCTCGCCAATAAGACGGATCAGCTCGGGCAAGGGCATGGTGCTGATCATGTTTTCATAACGAAACCGGCGGCCGTCCGCGAGCGTAATCAAATGCTGTTCGGGCGATATCTTCATCACTTCCGCATTAAGTGCAATGGTGCCTTTAATATGGGGGACAAATCCCGACATCATCGCCTGGAACCCGCCCCGCAGGGGATAACCAAAACGCGCGTTAGGGCCCATCGGTTTAGCCACGGGCTGAAGCGCGCCATCGATAATTTCTTCCAGATCAGGCAGGGGCACGCGGCCTCCAAGCCATGAAGTTTCCATTTCCGTCAACGGTACTGTCCAGAGCTTCTGGTTATAAGGTATTGCAAAATGCCTGGCGATACCCGAACCCCACATTCTATAAATGAACTCTTCAAAATTTTCTGATCTGTTTACCGCGCGGGCGGGTTCCTGATGAGAATTGGATTTTTTCGCATCGGGTACTGTCCCATCGGCGCAGCAGTCAGACAAGGGCGAGGCTGCTCCGTCTATTACCGGGCAAGCCTCCGGCGCCGGCATCACCTTCGCGTCCTGCTTTTTCAGAGCGCCATGACGCGCTTCCATGGCTCCCACAATGCATTCCTTGATCACATTTGGGGGCAAGCCGTAAAGAGCGCCCTGAAAGGGGTAGCGGGTGTGGACACCTTTGCTGTATACCCAGGCCTCGCGGTTTTGCCAGTGGACATTGTTACCAAGCAGGGTCTTGTAAAGCTTCTGGACATAGTCGTCGTTTGAAAACATGATATGTCCCGCATGATCGAAGGTGAAGCCCTTGTCCTTTATGGAGCGGCACCACCCCCCCACCGTGGAGTTCTTGTCCAGCAACAGCGTATCTTCATCGAGATGATAAGCCGCGCTCAGTCCTGTTGGTCCTGCACCAATGATGACGCACTGTTTGGTTTCCGTCGAGGTTGCCCGCGGAACTGCTTGAGCCTCATAATAATGCATGAGTGCGCCGGTTTTGCTTCGTGCAGACTTCATCGATTCCTCCTTTTGCACGGTTGTAAGTTGCATCAATTCGTGCATTTTTTCCGCTGTCGCGTTCCAGGAGGTTTCCAATACCATCTCCCTCATTTTTACAACGGTTCCCTTATGCTCTTCCGGGGTGGTCAACAACGCATCCTCGCAGGCTCTTATAAAAGCTTGCGGTGTGGGTGCGATCGCTACCACTTCCCCGTATAGATCCACCACGTCATTGATCGGCGTGCTTACGATAGGCAGTTCAGCCGCCATGTACTCAAGGGTCTTGGTGGGACTGATGAAGCGGGTGGATTCGTTCAGCGCGAAGGGCAGCAGGCAAACATTCCAGCCTGCAAGAAAATGCGGCAGCGCTTTGTAAGGCTGTTGTCCGAGATAATGGATATTATGGCGTTGCGGCAGGGAGGCGCGGCTTATCTTTGCCACCGGACCTACCAGCACAATCTGCCATTGCGGATGGGCATCCGCAATTTTCGCGATAAGTTCGGTATCGATCCGTTCGTCTATGACACCATAATAACCGAGCCTTGGCCCGGGAATGTCCTCATGGGCAGGATGCCCATTGCTGCGGTCACGCGCTTGCTCGAAATGCACCGCATCGACGCTGCTCGGGAAGCAGTGGACGTTGGAGTGGCGCTCCTGTTTTGCGCGATAAAGGCTTGGGCCCCCGGTAAAAACAAGATCGGCTACCTTAAGTAATGCATTTTCACGCTGGAGCATCTGTTTGGGAGCGTTTTTGAAACTGGCAAGCTCATCCATGCAGTCATAGATCACGAGGGAAGGATTCAACTCCTGCAACAGCGGTAATGCCATAGGCGTGTAAAACCATGCTATATGCTCTTCGTCTATGCTCACAAACTGCCGTATTAGCTTGATCAGATGCGGCAATTGCTCATCATGAAAACCGGCCGCGTTTACCGGCGTATGGGGCTTCAGTACGGTTATGTTCGGCCCTGGCGCCGATGTTTCCAGGAAACTGTCATGCTCATGAAATGAGGGCTCCTCGATGAAAACAATCTTGTAGTTTTCAGCCAGTCTCGACAGGAGATGTTGAGGGCGTTGGTACACAAAGTCCCAGCGGAGATGGGAAAGCACAATAATTGTCGTCATCGGGACTCCTTCAATGATGGGTGGGGCTTGATCTTGAACTGGTTGCGAGGAAAGGCTCTGCGGGGAGAAGCTTTGTGTCAGGCGTTGAGCATCGAGTAGTCCACTAGCATAAGGTTCGGATAAGACGCGCTGATAGGGCTCTTCTTCCCCTTGAATGCTTATTTCCCATAAGCCGCTCTTATGCCATCGATCGGGCTCATCCCAGTCTGGCCGGTCCAGTATTGGATAGACGCAGATCCCATGCAGATCGATTCCAAACTGCTGCGCCATTACTGCTTGCTGAGCCACATCCTTGATCCATGCGCCTCGGCCGCTTCCAACGTGGCTCGTTTCGGAGAGTAAGATAGGCCGGGCGTAGCGCTGATAAACTTCCGTCAGCAGGCTGTACAGTGGGACGCGGTTTGGGTGATCCAGATGCCACCAGAGGCTTTCGCCCTCGAGCTGATCCCTGTCATCGATCTGCCATTGATTGCTGTGATAATAATTGACCCCAATCAGGTCCAGGAATCGGGGAGCGCCACCCAGTTCGGGCTCTACCTTTCCGCATAGCATGTCCCATGCCTGAAACTGACATTCGCGATATGCCGTCGCATGGTCCTTAAGGTCGGGACGGTCGCTATGTGCTATTACGTGGATCAGCGGATCACAGTGCAGGATGCGGGCTGCCGGATTGATTTCCCAGATTACCTCGCAACTCTTGAGCGTTGCGCGTACTAGTTGGCGCTTCAGTTCGCCTCCGTCATCGCCTTTAAGGTTACTGCAGATGAACTGGTTTTGAGACAAGGCCCAGCTTGCGAAGGAAATCTCGTTGACGGGCGAATAAACGGAAACACAATCCGTATGGGACGAAGATTCCAGATACTCCACTGCATGACGGCAATACAGGGAAAACCGGTCGATAAAGGAGGGTGAATAAACGTCAACGTCATCCGGCCAACCATAGTGACATAGCGTCCAGATTACCTGTAATCCGAGCTCGCGAGCCGCCCCTACGCGAGCCTCGACAGAAGAAAAATCAAAGTGCCCGTCCTTTTCGACCGATCGCCAGCCGACGCTTTCGCGCACTGTCTTGATGCCGAAATCCTGTAACAGGAGATAATCGTCATAGGCACGAGCATCATGCCGGGTAGCATGATTCATGGATAAGGGTTGACCCGCGCAATTGATGTGATCCGCTCCTTCATAGCCTGCCTGCCAATATGACAAAAATATTTCTTTCTTGCTGCTCACTGATTTTTCCATTTCAAGCTCGGGCTATTGTGTATCGGGCACGGTCATAATCGATGTTTTCGTGAAACGCGACTGTGCGATAACGTACATTGACGCTATTCCGACACTGATCGGGTGCAACCGGGCCATCACAATGGCTCGGCAGTTAAAAGGGATTAAAAGGATTGCTGGTGGACAAAAGGATTGTCGCCAGACCTTATGGAATCAGGACGACTTTGCGGCAGCCGTCTTCTTTTTTCTCGAAGATCTTGTATCCGTTGACAGCTTCGGCGAGCGGCATACGATGGCTGATAATGACCTCGGGATGAAGTTTTCCCGATTCGATATGTCCGAGCAGCTCGGGCAGAAAACGTTGCACGTGGGTTTGACCCATCCTGAACGCCAAACCTTTCTCGAAGGCATCGCCGAAAAGGAATCCATGGATGAATCCCGCGTAAACGCCGGGTACGCTGATTGTGCCGCCCCGGCGCACTGCCGCGATACACTGGCGCAGCGCTTTACCACTGCTGCTTTCAAGCTTCAGGTTGGTCAAAACTGTTTCAAGCGCACTGCCTTTCGCTTCAAACCCTATGGCATCGATGGCTGCGTCCACGCCTCTAAAGGCCGTGTTTTCAATAATGACTTCAGCGGCATCGACTTCATCGAAATTGATAGGGATGACATCGTATGTCTGGCGGGCGAATTCGAGCCGGTACGCATGGTGATCGACCATGAAAATTTTTTCCACGCCCAACATGCGAGCGCAGGCGGCTGTCATTAAACCGACGGGTCCCGCACCAAATATAGCGATGCTCGATCCGGGACCGACATTGGCGTTTATCACTGCCTGATACCCCGTCGGCAAAATATCGCTCAGGAAAAGCACCTGCTCATCGGCAAGCGAATCGGGAATTTTTATCGGCCCGACGTTTGCCTTGGGTACCCGCACATATTCTGCCTGGCCCCCAGGTACGCCGCCGTACAGATGGGTATAGCCGAAAAGCGCTGCACCGGGGCGTGTATCCTTCTTGTTCATTATCGCGCCCCGGTCCGGATTGGTAGTTTCACAGGCGGCAAAAAGCTGTTTTTCGCAAAAAAAACAGTGCCCGCAGGCAATAACGAACGGCACAACCACCTTATCGCCCTTCTTGAGTTGCGCCACGTCTGATCCGCTATCAACGACCACCCCCATAAACTCATGACCCAGAATATCTCCGTCCTTCAGTTCCGGCATCTTCCCGCGGTATAGATGCAAGTCCGACCCGCAAATAGCCGTAGCGCTAATTTTAAGGATAATATCATCCGGTTCCTGCAGTATCGGATCGGGCACGGTTTCCACGCGTACGTCATAACTTCCATGGTATGTCAGCGCATGCATCTCGGTTCTCCAGGAGTTTTGTTGGATCGCTTTTTCGCCACTTTTTCACCTTTTCCACATGGGGAATAACCCTGAGCAAAATATGTCCAGGGGAAAATCGGGAAGAACCGCAAGCTGGACTGCTTTGCCAAGGCCTGCAAACACTTATTTCGCAGCTCCCTTTGGGTTGCGCGCGATAAACGCGGGTACTGCGTTGCAAAGCTTGCCCATAGCTGGCTATGCCCTGCGCCTCACGCCTTGCCGCGCATTTTTCACGCAGCACGCGGGTGCGACATAAGTGTTAGCAGGCCCTGGATCAGTAGCGGGGAAGAGGGGTACCGCGTGGGGGAGTTGTTGTTCCTGGCATTCTTGCAGCCTCCCCCGGGTCTATTCTTCCATCAAGATTGATATCCGCGGCATTCCTGTTGGCTCGATCCAGCGCATCTCTTGTTACATCGCGACCCCCGGCAGAGCCGGCTCCGGGGTAGGGGGGTGTGGGGGCTACTCCACCCTGCCCAGGTACGGGCTGGCTTAATGCAGAGCCGGGCTGCCCCAGCGCAGGCGGTCCGA
>DATJHX010000264.1:0-5917 GCA_035493655.1 Nitrosospira sp. | reverse complement strand
GAGCTGGTCTCCCTGCTGATGCAAGTGGACATGGACCAGCATATTCCTCCAGAACTCTACCGGGCAGTGGCAGAGCTGCTCGCATGGCTGTACAGTATGGAAACCGGAACCAAAGCTCGGCCTGGTCCTCCGGAATGAGTCTGTACCGCGACCGGAAGAGCTGAGCAGTATCTTCAACAGGAAGATAAAGCCTGGAGAGGGGCCGTCATAAATCAGCCAGCCATCTCCTACGCTGCCCGGTTCCGCTTCGCGGGCCCCTCGGACAACGCTCCGAGCGTCTCCACGCTCTGATTCCAAGGGTTTCATCAAACTGGCATGTTCATGATGTCCTGATACGCGGCGACAAGCTTATTGCGGACCTGCAACGTGTATTGGAATGAGATAGATGCTTTCTGCATCGTGATCATGGCCTCGGTCAGGTTTGCCTCCGGCGCGCCCAGTTCGAAATCCCGTGCAAGCTTTGCGGCGTGCTGCTGGGTGTTGTTAACCTGGTCCAGCGAATTTTTGAGTACGGCGCTAAAGTCAACACCGTTCCCGGCGCTCGTGTTTTCTCCCAGCGTTGCATTGCCCATCGCCGGCTTCCCGGCCGCGAGCGCCGCTCCTGTTCTCAACTGAGCGAGCATCCCGTCTATTTTCGATATATCCATACAAATCTTGCCATAGACCTTCAGAAGCTACGCAAAATAGCATTCCCCAACTCAGCCGCGGGTGTGAAAAAGCCCCGAAAACCCGTTTCTGTTCGAGGTATCGAAACAGGCGGACATATTGATAATGCTGACTTGTGCCGATAGGGCACTCATATTGCCCTCGGAGGCATTCACATCATCCCTATATCACGCAAGCTGAATCTGGATATGAGACCAAAAAAAATCCGTTCGATTCAAGTTGAACCACGCAAAGCATTTTAGGGGGAAGCGTGGCGTCTGATACGGAAGCTGTAGCGGTAACCGGAACGCAGAGTCTCGTACAGGGCTTTCTGGATAAAATCTCCAGCCAGCAGAAGATGGGGTTGATACTGGCTGTTTCAGCCGTTGTCGCCTTGGCAGTTGCGGGATGGATGTGGAACCAGACTCCGGATTATAAGGTGCTGTTCAGCAATATTTCCGATCGCGATGGCGGTGCAATCGTTGCAAGCCTTCAGCAAATGAATGTACCGTATAAGTTTGCCGAAGGTGGCGGGGCAATTCTCGTGCCTGCCAACCAGGTACATGATGTCCGGCTCAAACTTGCCTCTCAAGGACTACCCAAAGGCGGACTGGTCGGTTTCGAGCTGATGGAAAACCAGAAGTTCGGTACGAGCCAGTTTCTTGAGCAAGTCAATTTTCAACGTGCACTGGAAGGCGAGCTTGCACGTTCCATCCAGTCATTGGCCGCAGTCAGCGGCGCGCGCGTCCATCTGGCGATGCCCAAGCAATCCGTATTCATGCGGGAGCAACAGAAGCCCAGCGCCTCAGTCCTGATAAATCTCCATGCCGGCCGTACTCTCGATTCTCAACAGGTCAGCGCCATCATGCATCTGGTTTCCAGCAGCGTGCCAAACCTGCCTCTCAAGAACGTCACCGTAGTGGATCAGCATGGCAATCTGCTTAGCAGGATCGATGAGTCAAACGTCAATACCGGCCTGGATCCAAGTCAACTGAAGTATGTGCAGGCACTGGAGCAGAGCTATATCCAGCGCATCGAAGCAATACTCTCTCCTATAGTCGGACAGGAGAACGTGCGTGCCCAGGTCGCTGCGGATATCGACTTCGCTCAATCGGAGCAGACGAGCGAGCTCTATAAGCCCAACCAGGATCCGGCTGATTCCGCGGTGCGGAGTCAGCATACTTCCGAGTCAGCCAGCCGGCCCGGCTCGGGTGAAGGCGGAGTACCGGGAGCTCTTTCAAATCAGCCTCCCGCCCCGGCAACCGCTCCAGTCACGACGCCACCCGCCGCACCAAACGCTGCCCAGCCTGGCGCGGCGCCTGGAGCCGCAGCGGTTGTCTCTCCCACTCCACCCAACACGCGCAAGGACTCCACCATTAATTATGAGGTGGATAAAACCATCCAGCATGTACGTAAACCAGTCGGTGGTATCAAGCGCTTATCCGTAGCGGTAGTAGTCAACTATCGCAAAGTGACGGATCAAAATGGGGTAACCAGCGCCAAACCGCTGACCGACGCGGAAAAAGCGCAGATTACAGATCTGGTAAAGGAAGCCATGGGGTTCAGCAACGAACGTGGCGATACGTTGAATGTGGTCAACAGTGCGTTTGCGGACATAGAAAAGGAACTCATACCGGAGCTTCCTTTATGGAAACAACCCGACATGGTTGAGCTTGGCCAGCAAATAGCAAAGACGCTGTTGATTGGCGCACTGATTCTCTATCTGGTGCTAGGCGTGTTGAGGCCTCTGTTGAAGCGCATAAATCCACCGCCAGCACCGCCATTACCCGTCGAACAGCGGGATGACAGCGTTCCACACGTGATTCCCGCCCCGAAACCGCCGCTGCAAATTTCGCAACATGAGCAAACCCTGGCATTGGCCCGGCAATTGGCGAGGGACGATCCGAAAATGGTGGCGAATGTAGTCAAGCAGTGGGTGGCGGGTCATGAATGACGAAGGTATTTATAAAGGCGCGGTCCTGCTTCTGTCGCTGGGCGAAGACGAGGCGGTGGAAGTGCTCAAGCATCTCAATCACCTGGAGGTGCAGAAACTCGGCGCTGCGATGGCCAGACTCAAGAAGCTCAGCCGGGAGGAGGTTGACGCCGTGCTCACTGATTTCTGTAGCCGCGCCACAAAGGACAACCTTTTCCTGGACCTCGATTCGGAGAGTTACGCCCGCTCCGTACTTCAAAAAGCGTTGGGCGATGACAAATCGACCGACAACATCAGCCGGATTCTGGAAGGGCAGGATACCAGCGGAATCGAGGGCCTCAAGTGGATCGACTCTCAGTCAGTAGCGGAGTTGATTAAAGGGGAGCATCCCCAGATCATCGCCACGATTCTTGTGCACTTGGATCGCAATCAGGCAAGCGAAATTCTTGCGGAGTTAAGCGAGCAGTTGCGCAATGATGTCCTGCTGCGGATCGCCACGCTCGAGGGCATCCAGCCCTCGGCCCTGCGGGAATTGAATAAGGTCTTGACCGATCTGCTATCGGGCAGTGAAAACATCAAAAATTCGGTGGGCGGAATCCGCACGGCTGCGGAAATCATCAACTTCATGGGCAGCGCAGCCGAGACCTCTGTGCTTGATAATCTGCGCGAATTCGACGCGGAATTGGCGCAAAAGGTAATGGATGAGATGTTCGTATTCGAGAACCTGATGGACATTGATGATCGCGGTATTCAGATCCTGCTGCGGGAGGTTCAATCCGATTCGCTGGTTATTGCGCTGAAAGGCGCTGCGTGGGAATTGCGGGAAAAAATATTCAAGAATATGTCGAGCCGCGCCTCTGAAATGCTCCGCGAAGACCTGGAAGCCATGGGTCCGGTCAGGGTGAGCGAAGTGGAAGCTCAACAAAAGCAAATATTGCAGATTGTCCGGCGGTTGGCGGATGAAGGGCAGCTCGTGTTTGGGTCCAAGGGTGAAGAGAGTTACGTTTGATTAAACTTTACCTGAAGACCGGAACGTGGGACCAAATAGCAAGATATGGACCCTCATGGCAAACCGCATAATCCCCAAGGAGCGACTGTCCTCCTATAAACATTGGGAAATGGATGCCTTTGAGCAAACGGAGCCGTTCGCGGCGGGGTTTGGGGATGAGAGTAGGCAACCAGGGAGCGCGGGCAGGAAGGGCTCGCGCGGCAGTGCTCAAGCTGGAACCCAGCATACGCACGAACAAGCCGAGCGAGCCCATCAGCAGGCGACGCATGACGGTTACGCGGCCGGCCTTGAGGCTGGTCAGCAAGCTGGGTATGAGGCTGGCTACGAAGCGGGACAGAACGGGGGATATCAGGCGGGGTATCAGGCCGGGTATGCGACGGGAGGCGAGCATGCTGCGGCGGAAGCCGCAGGCTTGAAAACCCTGCTTCACGCGTTCGAAAGGGAATTGGCTACCGCAGATCAAGCGATCGGCAGCGATCTGCTCCTGCTTGCTCTTGGTCTGGCGAGGCAAATGACGCGCGAGGCTTTGAGGATAAAGCCGGAGCTCGTGCTTGCGGTCGTGCGTGAATGCCTCCAGCAGGAGCCCGTATTTACCCAACCGGCACAGCTATTTCTGCATCCCGAGGATGCCGCTCTGGTGCGCCAATACCTGAGCCAGGAACTTGATGGATGGACAATTTGTACTGATCTCCAGCTCGAACGCGGCGGTTGCCGCGCCAAGCTGAGCCATACTCATATCGATGCAACGGTCGCGACGCGCTGGCAGCGTATCATGCAGGCGCTGGGGCAGAACGGTCACTGGCTGGAATGATGGAGATAATGGAAACCTCGGTCGCACCTCACGCCAATCAATGGCGCAGCTTTCTCAAGAGCTGCGGCAATGTTGCCGCTGCTTCCCAACCCTTCCAGCTTTCCGGAAGTCTGACCCGGGTTACCGGTCTGGTAATGGAAGCGGTAGGGCTCAAGCTTGCGGTCGGAAGCGGCTGTACCGTGCTGCTGCCCAATGGTAATAGTGTCGAGGCAGAGGTCGTCGGGTTTCACGGCGAACGCCTTTACCTGATGCCGACCAATGACGTATTTGGACTGACGCCCGGCGCCAAGGTCATCCCGTGGGAAAATGCGATGGCGCTGCCCGTACCCGGCGATAGGCGCAACCTGCGCCGCCGGGCGTCAGATCGGATCATGCGTTTCCCGGTGGGGGCAGGGTTGCTCGGCCGGGTCCTGGATGGGATAGGGCGTCCGCTGGATGGCCTCGGAGCGCTGCCGGCAGAGCAGGGCGCTCCGCCTACGGAACAACCATTGAACCCGCTCGATCGTGAACCGATCAACCAGATATTGGACGTTGGCGTGCGCGCCATCAATGCGCTTCTAACCGTGGGACGGGGTCAACGCATGGGCCTGTTTGCCGGATCAGGCGTGGGGAAAAGCGTGCTACTCGGGATGATGGCCCGCTATACCAGCGCCGATGTGATCGTGGTTGGGTTGATCGGCGAGCGTGGCAGGGAAGTAAAAGAATTTATCGAGCAAATACTTGGGCCGGAAGGGCTGGCCCGCTCGGTGATTGTGGTGGCCCCGGCCGACACTTGGCCGCTGATGAGATTGCAAGGCGCTTCTTACGCCACCTCCATTGCCGAGTATTTCCGGGATCAGGGCAAAAACGTCTTGCTGATTATGGATTCGCTGACCCGCTACGCCATGGCGCAGCGGGAGATCGCACTGGCGATAGGAGAGCCGCCAGCGACCAAAGGCTATCCGCCTTCTGTATTTGCCAAGCTGCCACGGCTGGTAGAACGCGCGGGCAACGGCTCAAAGGGCGGTGGTTCGATCACCGCATTCTATACCGTATTGACCGAGGGTGACGACCAGCAGGATCCCATTGCGGACGCAGCCCGCGCAATACTGGATGGGCACATAGTCTTGTCGCGCCAGCTTGCGGAAAGCGGACATTACCCTGCCATCGACATCGAAGCGTCAATCAGCCGCGCAATGACCAGCCTCATTTCTGCGGAATATTTTGAGCAGATACGGGACTTCAAACGTTTCTATTCCCGTTATCAGCGCTCGCGCGACCTGATCAGCGTGGGAGCTTACTCGCCCGGAAACGATCCCTTGCTGGACCGGGCGATCGCGCTATACCCTCGGATGGAAGCATTTCTCCAGCAGAGCATGTTTGAACGCGCAGACCAGGCGGACAGCGCGGCAAGATTGGGTATTTTGCTGGGGCCGCACGCCAACTGAGCCATCAGGTAAATGGGATAAATGACGAAACCTTCAGCTTTAGAAACCTTGATCGAACTGGCGAAAACGCGAGCCGACGACGCAGCCAGGCG
>DATJHX010000263.1:0-9090 GCA_035493655.1 Nitrosospira sp. | reverse complement strand
ACAATGTCGCGTGGCCCCCCGCATGTCTTGCCGCCTGGCGTACGGCGGTACGCACCGCTTCGGCATCTTCATGGCTGGCTATCAGCCAGCGTAATGCCCCACCCCACTCTATCAATTGTTTTCCCGGCAGTGATAGCGGCGGAGTGGTCGATTTTATCGACAAGCGCCACAGGTCCTTGTTCTCATTCTTCTTTTTACTCCCCTTGTCTTCTTGAAAAAATGGATGCGTCTGTTCACGCACCGATGCCCAGAAAGCTTTGCCCTCGGGGATTTCGTCACCGCCAAGTTTGGCATGGGCCGCACGTACGGCGGGCTCGGCGCCGGAGAGCCTCAAAGTCAGTTCTCCGTCGCAGAAACAGGTTGCCGAAATGGCCAGCGGCTTGCCTGCCCAGTCATTCATATTCCTGATTGCTTCAGCCTCGTTCATCTGAAACCGCAGCGTAAGCTCCATCGCCGGTATGGGCAGCACTTTAAGCGAAACCTCCAGCAGCACACCCAAGGTTCCCATTGAACCGGTCATCAGCCGCGAAACGTCATAACCTGCAACATTTTTCATGACCTGCCCGCCAAAACTCAAATCATCTCCTCTGCCATCGAGCATGCGAACACCCAATACAAAATCGCGCGCGGCACCGGCAGATGCGCGGCGCGGGCCAGACAAACCGGTGGCGATACAGCCACCGAGCGTCGCGCCCGAACCGAAGTAAGGCGGCTCGAAAGCGAGCATCTGGCCATGCCTATATAGCTCGGCTTCAAGATCAGCCAAGCGCGTGCCGCTGCGAGCAGTGGCCACCAGTTCCGTTGGCTCGTAATCCACCATGCCTACGTAAGATGACACATCCAGAAACTCCACCTCCGAGTCATCATAACTGCCGGGTTTGACATTACTCTGTCCGGCCCGTTTGATAAAACAATTGCCGTAGAAATCCTTCGTGCCTCCGCCGCGAATTCGCAATGCCGTGTTACGCCCGGCAGCCACGCGGATCGCGTCGGCAAATTGGTCGATAAGATATTGCATAGCTTGGATTGGCACGGAAGATAAGGTAGGTATCAACCTGCTTTCAAAATCTGGGCAGTTCGGGGAATTTTTCTTCGCCCCGATGCACATGCATCGCGCCGTGCTCGGCGCAGCGGCGCAATGCAGGCACCGCCTTTCCCGGATTCAGCAATTCCTCGGGGTCAAAGGCAGCTTTGATCGCATGGAACATTTCCAGTTCCGGCGTTTTGAATTGCGAACACATCTGGTCGATTTTCTCGATGCCTACCCCATGCTCGCCGGTAATCGTGCCCCCGGCCTTTATGCACATCTGGAGTATTTGCGCGCCGAATTCCTCGGCCAGTGCAAGTTCTCCAGGCCGGTTGGCGTCGTAAAGAATCAGCGGGTGCAAATTCCCGTCGCCAGCATGAAAAACATTCATGCATCGTAAACCGTACTTACTGGAGAGCGCTTCAATGCCGGCCAACACCTCCGCAAGCTTCTTCCGGGGTATGGTGCCGTCCATGCAGTAATAGTCCGGTGATACCCGGCCTGCCGCCGGAAAAGCCGCCTTGCGCCCTGCCCAGAATCTCAACCGTTCCGCCTCATTTTGAGAAGCCCTGATTTCGGTCGCGCCACTTCGGATCATGATTTCATCGATTCGCTGGATCTCTTCCGCCACTTCTTCCGCTGCACCGTCGGATTCGCACAAGAGGATGGCGGCTGCGTCAAGGTTGTAGCCAGCATGCAAGTATTCTTCGACGGCGTGGGTGGTGATCTTGTCCATCATCTCCATCCCGGCCGGGATGATACCGGCGGCGATGACGTTGGCTACGGCATCGCCCGCCTTGCGCACATCGCCAAATGCTGCCATGACAACCTGAGCCTTTTCCGGCTTGGGCAAGAGTTTTACAGTAACCTCGGTCACAATACCCAGCATGCCTTCGCTACCCGTCATAAGCGCGAGCAGATCATAGCCTGGCGCATCCAGCCCATCACCTCCGATTTCAAGAATCTCCCCCTCTATCGTTATGACGCGCAGCTTGAGGATATTGTGCACGGTAAGCCCGTACTTAAGGCAGTGCACGCCTCCCGAGTTTTCCGCTACATTTCCACCGATGGAGCAGGCAATTTGCGAGGAAGGATCGGGCGCGTAATACAAACCGTAAGGCGCCGCCGCCTCGCTGATGGCCAGATTGCGCACCCCTGGCTGAACCTGGGCGGTGCGGGCGGCGGGGTCTATTTTCAGTATGCGTTTCAACTTGGCGAGCGATAGCAAGACACCCTCAGGATGAGGCAATGCGCCGCCGGATAGACCGGTGCCCGCTCCACGCGCTACCACTGGAGTCTTCGATGCATGACAAACGCGCAATACTTCGACGACTTCCTCTTCGTTTTGCGGCAGTGCCACGATCATTGGAAGCTGGCGATATGCCGACAGACCATCGCACTCATACGGTCGCAAGTCCTCGGTGTCATGGAGTATCGCGTTTGGAGGCAGGATAGTGCGCAGCCTGGCGGCAAGTTCGAGAGGGTTCATGCTTCGTGCCTTTTATTACCAGGCTGAATTTCGTGATTCGCCAGCTTTTCCAATACCTGTACCACTGCCGAACTATCCGATTTAGCGCCGCCGTGGGCGGCGCATGCATTGAACAATTCCTGAACCAGGGCCGTAGCAGGCAAACTTACGCTCAATGCGCGTGCATTGGAAAGGGCAAGATTCAAATCCTTCTGATGCAATTCAACGCGGAATCCCGGTTCGAACGCACGCTTGATCATACGTTCGCCGTGAACCTCCAGCACGCGCGAGGCGGCAAAACCGCCCAGCAAGGCTTCGCGTACCCTGACGGGATCGGCACCGGCTTTTGAAGCAAACAGCAAGCCCTCCCCCACCGCTTCAATAGTCAGTGCGACGATAATCTGGTTCGCGATCTTGCAAATTTGCCCCGCGCCATTCTCTCCAACCAGTGTGATCGTTTTACCCATTAGTTCGAGGAAAGGCTTTACTTTTTCGAACACCGTTTCTGGTGCGCCAACCATGATGGTAAGGGTAGCATTCCTTGCGCCGATATCGCCGCCGGATACGGGCGCGTCTACGTAATCGCAGCCGAGCTGCCCGATTCTGGCGGCAAATGCTCTGGTTTCAATGGGCGAAATCGAACTCATGTCCATCACGATTTTTCCGCTGCTCGCATTGGCGCTTGAGCCGATACTTGAGCCGGTACTTGAGCCGGTACTTGAGCCGGTACTCAAGCCCGCACTTAGCCCCGCACTCAGGCCTTGTTCCACCCCATTTTCGCCGAAGAGTACCTGTTCGACATCCTGCGTGTCCGGCAGCATGGTAATGATGATATCCGCGTTATGCGCCACCTCGCTGGGCGTAGCACACGCTCTGCTGCCATGCTTGCACAGTTCGTCCGGCACGCCGCTGCGGGAATGCAGAAATAATGTGTGCCCATCTTTGATAAGATGCCTGGCCATGGGCCTGCCCATAATGCCGAGACCGATGAAACCGATATTCGTCATGTTTTCCGCGCTACCCATAACAATAAAACACACCCCGGCTTCCTACGGCTCCGTATCAACGTGGATTGAAGCGCGAGGTCAGTTATGAAACTTGTCCAGGAAACTTTGTTGATACCAAATTGCCAAACAGGGCCGTTATACCCAAGATAATTGATGTAATTTTTATGGCTCTGGTTTCCGACACTTGCGGTAGAGGATGGGTGGAGTGAAACACAACCCATCATTTCTCATTAAATTGCAGGCATCGCAAAATAGCTCTACCGTCAAAACCGCCTTTATTTGTTCGCATCTTGTATTGTTTAGACTTTTGATGGGTTACGCTGTGCTTCACCCATCCTACCACTACTTTAACTTTGACGGGTTACGCTACGCTAACCCATCCTACACGCTGTTTGACTCATCCTAACCAAGTTGAATGGTTAACGAATAAGAAAGCTCAAATCTCAATAATTTATCACTTCAAGGAAGCTGGAAGAAACCGAATGATTGGAATTGACCGGAAATTTATAATTGTGGAGGCCGGTGTATGAGCCAGCAGCCTATCGTCATCATCGGTAGCGGGCTGGCAGGCTACACTGTTGCCCGCGAATTTCGCAAGCTGGATGCAGAGACGCCCATCCTGATCATTTCCGCTGATCACGGCGGGTTCTATTCCAAGCCGACTCTTTCAAACGCGCTGGCCACGGGAAAAACGCCTGCATCTATCATGACCTCCAGCGCGGAGAAAATGGCCGAACAGCTCAAGATGACGATCCGCTCTCGCAGCCGGGTAACCGGCATCGACTCGGTCCATAAAACGGTGGAGCTTGAGAATGGAGAAAGGCTGACATACAGCCAGCTCGTCCTCGCCGTCGGCGCCGACCCGATCCGGTTGCCGCTTGAAGGCGAGGGGGCGGAAGATATCCTGTCGGTGAACAATCTCGATGATTACCAGCGCTTGCGCGACACATTGGAAGGAAAAAGAGATGTTACCATCCTGGGCGCCGGATTGATCGGATGCGAATTTGCCAATGATCTCGCAGTGGCAGGCTATCGGGTAAGCGTCATCGATATCAGTCCCCAGCCTCTTGGAAGGCTGTTGCCCCAGCCCGGCGGCGCCTTTCTGCAACGCAAGCTGGAAGCAGCCGGCGTGACCTTTCACCTGGGTGACGCTACCCAGCGCGTCGAGCGGGTTCACGAAAGCTATCGCCTGACTCTCGCCAATGGCAAAATCATACAGACAGATGTGGTGCTTTCCGCCGTCGGACTACGACCGCGAACTGCCATGGCACAGGCAGCCGGCATAGCGGTAAATCGCGGCATAGCAGTAAACCGCTCCTTGCAAACCCATCATCCCGATATTTACGCTCTCGGCGACTGCGCCGAGGTGGAAGGCAGGGTATTGCCGTTCGTCATGCCTATCATGCACGCCGCGCGCAGCCTGGCGGCAACATTGGCCAAGACTCCAACCCCGGTGCGGTATCCTGCCATGCCTGTACTGGTCAAGACCCCGGCCTGCCCAACCGTCGTGTCGCCGCCCGACTCTGCCACACAAGGTGAATGGCTGGTCGAGGAAGACGAAAATGGAGTCAAGGCATTATTTAAAAGTGCGGACGGCAAGCTGCTTGGTTACGCTCTTCTTGGCGCCTCAACGAAGGAAAAGAACGCCCTCGCGGCGCAGTTGCCGGCGGTGATGGAGTGAAGGAGATTCTATCTCTCCTTCTCACTGCCGTTAGGGGAAATATCCACCCGTAATATTTAGCCAGTAGTGTTACTAAGCCTCTTTAGTCGGCGTTTTGATCGTCCCATTCACGGTGATTGGACGTATGCAGCTGCCTGGCGGGAATAATCTCATACGTTATGTTGTCGCCATGCTGCTGCGTGTAAAACACTCGCCAGCCGTTCCGGAATGGGCGAGGATTTTTTGTACCGAGGATGCCATTAACCGTTGGGTCGCCATCGGAGATATGGATGCCGGTAATCTCGTTATCCCCATCATTTTGAAAACCGTTCGCCGGATGGCCGTCGCTCAAGGGTGAGTCAATGGTTGCCGAGGGATCACGCCCCTGCGCCAATATGCGAACCGGCTGATTAGCCGGTTGCGCGTAGTTCGTATTCATGTCAAAAAGGTAGCCTGAATCCAGCGCGTTGCGTTGTGTATGCAAGATATCGCCCGCGTCCTCGACCACAACCAGCTTGTCTTTGCTCCAGAAGGCTATGTTATCGAAACCCGTATGGGTAACATCGGATCTATAAAAAATCGCTAAACGCCCAAAATCGGAAGAAGGATGTTTCTGCGAAATCTTGAATATGCCACCAAACCCTCCAAAATCCGCGCCAGCTTCGGTATTTTTATTCTTATCCCCGCTTTCGGTGAAATAAAACTCCCTGAATGCTGTGCCAGGGCGAAAGGCCCCATTTTCCGGGCGTCGGAACGGCGTGGCTTTTTTTATCTTGGCGGCGGCATTGGCGTCAAAGGGAATGACGCCATCCACATCAGTATCATGAATGGTGATCCATCGCGTATCGAATACGACCCCATAGGAATGAAGATCCTTGGTATCCGGGGAAAGAATATCGCCGTCCGGATCAGCCGGGTTGAAAACGATGGGACCCGGGTGATGTTTCGAAGCTACCTGAAGCGCCTGTAATTTACCGCCCGCTCTCAGATCGTGCTTGTTCTTGGGGATAAAGCGATAGATAAAGCTGTTGGGCTGCTTGGCGTTTTTATTTACAGCGCCCGCCCTGCCGCCCACATCTTCGACGATCCAGAGATTGCCGTCGGAGTCGGGCTGAATACCCTCATAACCCCCGCGCCCGAGAATACCGGAGATGTCTTCGACAATGGAAGGATAAGTCGCAGTCGCTTGCCACACGCCGACATTTTTACCGTGCTCGGCTGAAAAAAGAAGGCGTTGCGCCCAAGGGTACCAGGTTGAGCCATCGAAGGCCGGCAAGGGTTGACCGTTGATGTCTTTGTCCGCCATGAGTGTCACCCGGTGCACCCCATCCGCTTCCAGGTTAATGCGAGTGATATAACCCTGCCTGCCGCGTTCATGCCCTTGAAACAGGAAGTGTGAACCGTAATTGTAATTGCTGTCCGGCCCGGTTTGGCCAGGCAGAACCAGATAGGTATTTTTATCCGGGTCGGTCTTGCTGGCTTCGATAGTAGTACCGGGAACCTGGACTGCGCCTGGGGCGGGTATATGCGGTCCATCATTGTAGTAGCCGTAGAAACCGATCAGGGCGGTCGGATTCTCCAGTTTCATCGCACCGCTCGCCCAAACGATCTGTTCCAATTCCCTGGAAAGAATATTTGGGGCGACGAAGCCTGCCGCCTTTGGATTGGCGGCCACAATATGCGTCAGTTGAGTCGGAGGCTGCGCCTGAGCCTGAGCATGGGAGGCCCCTAAACCCATCATAGTCGCGCAGACAGCAAGAATTTTTTCTGCGATAGCTGACATAAAATAATCTCCAACTTGTATATATTGCCGAGCATGAGCAGAGGCGATTACTTTCGCAGTTATTTTATGCGCAACCTGTGACAATACAATTTCATATTATTGATCGGTTCGTGGCGAGTATTCACATGAGCGCGGGCGAAGCGGCTTTTGCTCAAGGACAGCGGATTGCTGCAGAAGAGAAGGCGAACCGGTTTATCCAGGCTCTTACTTTAGAACTACGTTGAAGAATTGCGTTGAAGGAACTACGTTGAAGAACTGAGTTAAAAAGAATTGTCGCTGAAAGACTGCCGTGAAAAACAGAACAATGTGAAGCAGGCAGGAGAACCTCCAGGCGGAGGCCTCCTTCAGCTTTATGAGATTGTTTACCGGAAGAGCGGCGAGAACGACAGCATTAGCTCATGAAAGTGAAGCAAAGCGGCCTGAATCCACGATTTTCCCGAGTCACAGGTATATAGTCAACGTCAAGCTTAGCAATTTCCATAAGGCTAGTAGCCCTTCGAGCGCATGCAGGAAGCATAAGCGGTCTGATACTGCGCGTCATGCGATTTATTCTCGTTGAGCCCGTAAAGCGTTCCACCCGCCACGCCAGTTACTCCGCCTATCGCGGCGCCTTTTCCGGCGCCGCTTCCCCCTCCCGCAATAGCGCCACCCGCAGCACCCACGGCCGCGCCAATGGCAGCACCCAATGCGGCGTTCTTGAGTACTTCTTCGGTTTTGCTGCTTACGCGCTCATTCGCGTACCGATTGCACGCTTCCATGATGGATTGCGGAGGATATGCCGGTTGAGGGGGATAGGCCGCTTGCGGCGGATATGGCGGCGAATATGGCGGCGGAGGGGGCAGGGCGCCCGAAGCATTCCTGCTGGACTGTGCAGGATTGGTGCTCCGTTGGGATGGCGCCGGTGCAGATTTCCCGGCTGGTGGAGCAGCAATGCCCTTCTCTTCTGTTCCTGGAGCTTGCGAATCGGTCTGGGCCGTTTGGACGCCAGACGAGCTGGTTTTTGAATCTCTACCCGTCACGAGCAACGTGGCCGCAACCGTTGCTCCGATCAACACTATTCCAATTGTTGCGAACTTCCAGTAGTTAACTGACTCGTTTGGCATTGCCTCTATCCTCTACTTCCAAAACATAATTTTATTTTTATCTCAATCAATTTAATCCGCAGTGTCAGTGCGCGCCCCCGCCGGCTCCGCCTTTTCCGTGCTTTCCATGACCACCGCCATGACCCTGCTCATGACCCTTTCCATGGTTCTGGCCGTGCCCCTGATTATCGCCGCTCCTCAAATCGGAGCGCCCCTGACCGCTTGTTGCGCCCCCTGACCACTGCGCGTTCGTATTATCCCTTCCTTCCTGGCTCATATGCCCCGACGCCATTCCGCCGACATTTCCGTGCGAACCGTCATGCCCGCCTTCCCGCGCTACCGCTGCGCCGGCATAGCCGAGAGCAATAACCGCCAACAAAACGATCATATTCTTATGCATCTGAATCTCCTCTTCCAATCGTTGTTATTAATTTCTATTATTCTATTATAAAAACAGCTACTTATAACTTCTCCATCTTGCCAGCTCTGCAATATTATTTCAATCTCGATTTTCTCCTCTTGCAAATCATCCTACAGGTCTTGAAATCCAGTGCAATTGGACTAAAGTCCAATTGCACAGACATCCAGCTCCGGAAATCAGGGGGAACACACGCGGTGATCGCCTTATTACTGGTACTGCGTTGGCTGAGGCGCTACCTGCAGCCAGCCGCCGGGGCAATTTTTAACGTAAGGATAATAGCCTTCAGGGTTGCGGCAGTAATGCCAGTAATTCGACGCCTGGGCCTGAGGCTGGACCTGCACAACTTCTTGCCGCTGAATATACACGGGCGGTGGCGCAGCCTGTACCGCTACAGCGGGGGGGTACCCATACCCAGCTCCATACCCGTAGCCACCCCCATAGCCGTAGCCGGGTGCATAGCCGCCTCCATATCCATAGTATGCTGTCCTGCCGCCAAAGTAACTGCCCAGACCATAGCCGAGCAATCCCATGCCTAATCCCAATCCCAGTCCATACCCGCCATAACCTCCTCTATGGTGATGATGATGACCATGATGACCATGATGCCCGCCATGATGACCGCCGTGATGGCCGCCGTGATGG
>DATJHX010000262.1:0-7705 GCA_035493655.1 Nitrosospira sp. | reverse complement strand
GGATCCACTGGAGTTCTGAGCTAAGCCACAGCCCAGGCAGAAAAAATATTGCCGCGAAACCTGTTCGGCTTGGACGCGGTAAGCCCCATGCCCCTGCCCCTCATGCCCTCATACCCCCTCATACTCTTCAAGTAGTCTCGGCAAGCAGCCTGCTCATCATCTGTTCTGCCTGATGGCGATAGCCACCACCGAACAGGTTGAGATGATTGAGGATATGATAAAGGTTGTAGAGGGTTTTGCGAACGTCATAACCGGGGTCGAGCGGGTAGCTCTCCCGGTAAGCGGCATAAAATGCCGTGGGGAATCCACCGAAAAGTTCGGTCATGGCAATATCGGTTTCGCGATCTCCATAATATACGGCGGGATCAAATAACACCGGCTGACCCTGGTTATCAAAACTGTAATTGCCGCTCCACAGATCACCATGCAATAGCGAGGCGGCCGGATCGGCGTCTGGAAAAAAGGAATCCAGGTTCGCCAGCAATTTTTCACCCAGAACCTGTAGTTTTCCCGTGTGGCCGTTAACTCGGGCTAATTGCAATTGATAGCCCAGGCGGCGTTCTCGCCAGAACTGGCCCCAGCCGGAAGTATATGTATTGGTTTGCGGGGTCGCACCAATCGTGTTATCGCGCTTCCATCCGAATTTTTCAGAAGTGCAACGATGCATCGCCGCAAGTCCGGCTCCGAAAGCTTCCGCACCGCGGGTCGAAACTCTGCCCATCTCCAGGTATTCCAGCACCAGCCAGGCTGTGGAGCTGGTCTTGCCCCAGCAAACGGGCTGAGGGATGCGCAGCGTGCCGGAATCATGGATTTCCTGGAGGCCCGCCGCTTCCGCTTCGAACATCGCCAGGCTTGCAGCGTCGTTCAGTTTGACGAAAAACCTTCGGCCATTGCCTTCGATGCGTTGAGCCTGATTAATGCAACCGCCTCCAATCGAAGAAATCCCTTCCACGACAAACGGAAGGCTTGTTGAAGCGGAGATTTGTGCGGCAATTTCTGCCCAGGGCGGCATATGCGGGGTTAGATTATCTATGTTCAGGCCGTCTGGCTATCCAACCATTCCCGCGCGCGATTAATGGCGGCGCGCGTCTGTTCGGGCGCAGTACCGCCAATATGATTGCGGCTGCTGATCGACCCTTCAAGCGTCAGTACGGCGAAAATGTCCTCGTCAATCAATCGCGAGAATTTCCGCAATTGCGGAAGGGGCAGCCCGCTCAGATCCCGGCCGCTCTCAGCCGCAAAGCGCACTGCTTGCGCTACGGCTTCGTGCGCTTCGCGAAAAGGCATGCCTTTTTTTACCAGATAGTCGGCGAGATCGGTAGCCGTTGCATAGCCTCGCATTGCAGCCTCGCGCATTGCCACCGGATTGACCTGGATTCCGGTCAGCATATCGGCATAAATACGCAGGGTGTCGGTAAGTGTGTCCACCGTATCGAACAGCGGCTCCTTGTCTTCCTGGTTGTCCTTGTTATAGGCGAGCGGCTGAGCCTTCATCAGTGTGAGCAGAGCGATGACATGTCCATTGACGCGCCCGGTCTTGCCCCGCACCAGCTCGGGCACATCGGGATTCTTCTTTTGCGGCATGATGGATGAACCCGTACAGAAACGGTCCGCCAGCTCGATAAAACCGAATGAAGGGCTCATCCACAGGATGAGCTCTTCAGATAACCGCGACAGATGCGTCATGATAAGTGCGGCCGCCGCACAGAATTCAATGGCAAAGTCCCTGTCGGAAACTGCATCAAGTGAATTTTCGCAAACACCGTCGAATCCCAGTTGCCTCGCCACCATTTCCCGATCGATGGGATAGCTGGTGCCCGCCAGGGCTGCCGCCCCTAACGGCAATTGATTTACACGCCCGCGGCAATCCGCCATACGCTCGGTATCGCGTTTGAGCATTTCGAAATAAGCCATGAGGTGGTGGCCGAAAACCACTGGTTGCGCCACTTGCAAATGAGTGAAGCCGGGCATCACTGTATTCGTATGTTTGTCGGCAAGCTCCAGCAACGCGCGCTGTAGCATATGGACCAGGCTGATAATGGAATCAATCGAGTCGCGCAAATAAAGCCGGATGTCCGTCGCAACCTGATCGTTGCGAGATCGCGCCGTATGCAGGCGCTTCCCGGCATCACCGATCAGTGTGGTAAGACGTTTCTCGATGTTGAGGTGTACATCTTCCAGTTCCGTACGCCAGACAAACTTGCCGTTGCGAATTTCGTCACGGATCTGGCCTAGTCCATGCCGGATGGCGGCGAGATCATCGGTATCGATAATACCCATGGTGGAAAGCATCTGTGCGTGGGCAAGGGACCCTTCAATGTCGTAATCCGCGAGTCTCTGGTCAAAATCCACCGACGCGGTATAACGTTGCACCAGCTCGGAAACCGGCTCGCTGAAACGCCCGGACCATGGATTTTTACTCGTCTCAACCTGCGTCATTTTATTTTTTTGATTTGTCATAATGTCTAAGTAATCCGGCTACGCATCAAGATGAGTCTGGAAAACCAGTCCAGCATGCTCCCGCATTTTGTGGAATTGAATCGAATCCCAGCTTTCTTCGGCAACGCTGAGTTCCGCTCCGAATGCGGCCAGAAAGGTGGGAGCATCAACCGCATCATAGGCGACCCGGTGGGCGTTAACGTCAATGAAACGCTTGAGCTCGCGGGAATCATCGGACGTTATCCAGCGGGCCACCTGATATTTCGCTGGAGCGAGCCGGGCATCGACGCCGTATTCATGCTTGAGCCGGTGCGCCACCACTTCGAACTGTAGCGTGCCGATGGCGCCGAGCAGCAAAGCGCCGCCGAAGTGCGGCCGAAACACTTGAATTGCGCCCTCTTCACCCAGTTGGGCAAGTCCCAGTTTGAGTTGCTTGCTGCGCATAGGGTCCCTGATCTCGACCGTCTGAAAGATTTCAGGCGCAAAAAAAGGCAGACCTGTAAACTGGAGCCGCTCACCTTCCGTCAGGGTGTCCCCGAGCTGTAACGTACCGTGATTGGGAATCCCAATGATATCCCCAGGGTAAGCAATATCGAGCAAGTCGCGCCGTTGGGAAAGAAAGGATACTACGCCATTTGTGCGAATATCCTTGCCGTTGCGCACGATTCTCAAATTCATGCCGCGCTCGAACCGGCCTGAACAGACCCTGACAAATGCGATGCGGTCGCGATGCGCGGGGTTCATGTTGGCCTGAATCTTGAATACCACGCCAGAGAACCCGGGTTCGCCGGGTTGTACCCGGCGCTGAAAGGCATTGCGCGATCCCGGTGGCGGGGCGAGATCGACCAGCGCGTCCAGTACTTCACGCACACCAAAGTTGTTGATGGCCGAGCCAAAAAATACCGGTGTCTGCAAACCGGCAAGGAAAGCGGCATGATCGAATGCGGGTGATGCACCGCGTATCAGCTCGACTTCTGCCTGCACACTGGCGGCAATATCCGGGAAACGCACCGAAATTGCCGGATTACCCAGTCCTTCAATGATCTCGTCTTCATCATTCAGCTTATCCTCGCCCGGACGGAAAACACGCATACTGTCGCGCCGCAGGTCGAATACACCGCGAAAGCCGCGGCCCATTCCCATCGGCCAGGTAAACGGTACCGCCGTCATGCGTAACGTACGTTCGATCTCGTCGACGAGGTCCAATGGCTCTCGCACTTCCCGATCCATTTTGTTTACAAAAGTGATAATAGGTGTATTCCGCGCGCGGCAGACTTCCAGCAAACGCAATGTCTGCGCCTCAACACCGTTGGCTGCATCGATCACCATCAGCGCCGCATCCACTGCGGTCAGAACACGGTAAGTATCCTCCGAAAAATCCTGGTGGCCAGGCGTATCCAGGAGATTGATAATGCAATTCCCATACTCCATCTGCATAACCGAGCTCGCGACGGAAATACCCCGCTGCTTCTCGATCTCCATCCAGTCCGAGGTGGCATGGCGGCTGGCCTTTCTTGCCTTGACGCTGCCGGCGATATGAATTGCGCCGGCAAACAACAGCAATTTTTCTGTAAGCGTGGTCTTGCCTGCATCCGGATGCGAAATGATGGCGAACGTGCGGCGCCGGCCCACTTCCTTGCCAACTTCCTTGCCAACTTCCTTACCTACTATTTCCTTACTCAACGTCATTAAACGACTCCTGTGCCTGTTGATTCGAACTCCTGTTTCTGCCTCTGTTCCTGTTTCCGTTCCTGTTCCTGTTCCTGTGGATAAAGGTAACACCGCGTGCTATGTGTTGAACTGAACGTGCTGGTTGCCGGATAAGTTTCACGGCAAATCGGCATAACGTGAGAGCAGCGCGGATGAAAATGACATCCAGGTGGCGGGTTGGCGGGTGATGGAAGATCGCCATGAAGGTGGATGATATGACGTTTGGATTCCAGTTCGATCACGGGAACCGCTGACAGTAGAGCCTGAGTATAAGGATGTCTGGGATTGTTCAAAACCTCGTCCACGCTTCCGTATTCAACGATCCTGCCGAGATACATGACGGCCACTTCATCCGCAAGGTATTCCACCACCGAGATATTGTGTGTGATGAACAGATACGCCAAACCCAGGCTATTCTGCAATTCTTTCAGCAGATTCAGAATCTGGGCCTGAACCGAAACATCCAGCGCGCTGGTTGGTTCATCGCAGATGATCAACTTGGGATGGACAGCCAAAGCGCGGGCAATTGCAATACGTTGGCGCTGGCCGCCGGAAAATTCATGTGGATAGCGCCACTTGGCTTCCGGCGGCAATCCCACGCTCTCCAATAATGCATCCAGTCTTCCCGTTTCAGCTTTCCCCGGCTGGCCGGCTGCTGCGCGTTCCATTTCAGCGGGGTTCAGGGATTTGATGCCTTCTTCGATAATCTCAACGATACGCATCCTTGGATTGAGGGAAGAGTAAGGATCCTGAAATATGAGCTGAAATTGGGCGCGCATCTCTCGTAGCCTCTTGCGCTCCAATCCGACCAGTTCCCTTCCGTCGTAACGCACACTGCCCGCAGTGGGCGGAATCAGTTGCAGAATGCTCTTGCCAACGGTGGTTTTGCCGCAGCCTGATTCTCCTACCAGCGCCAGCGTCTTGCCCTGCCGTATGGATAGAGAGACGCCATCCACCGCTTTGACATACCCTGCCACTTTTCTCATCAGGCCCTTGTGTATCGGAAAGTAGACTTTGAGATCTTTGACGGATAACAGGCAAGAGTCGGCGTTTTCAGTTGCAGGTTCCGCCGGCCCGGCCTGGGAATCGGGCTCAGGCGGCTTGGGCGAACGTACAGAATCCTGAACCCCCAATTCTTGAATCCTCCATTTCGTCGGTCCCGGCTCGTTCGATTCCGCGCCCTTTAACCCATGCCCCCTAATTGATTCCGCTGAATTCCTGTCAAAAAGATGACAGCGGACGCGATGTCCATCAGTACCACTACCAACCGCGCCATCAGCCATTGTTATCCACTCTGGCGCCACCTCACGGCACAGCTCCCAGGCATGCTCGCAGCGGTCGGCAAAGCGACACCCAATGAATTCCTGCGACAGTGGAGGAACGCTTCCATGAATAGCCGAGAGCCGCAACCCCTGGCGGCGCCGTTCCCGCCCCGGCAACGAGGCAAGCAATTTCTTCGAGTAGGGATGTGCGGGGCCGCGGAAGAATTCGTCTCGCGACGCGGTTTCTACAATTTCGCCGGCGTACATGATGCCTACCCGATGCGCCATTTCCGCCGCAACGGCAAGATCGTGAGTGATGAGCAGAATCGACATGCCGTTGGCGCGCTGCACCTTGCGCATGAGGTCCAGGACCTGGGCCTGAATGGTCACATCCAGTGCGGTAGTAGGCTCGTCGGCTATCAGCAATTCGGGTTCCCCGGCCAGGGCCATGGCGATCATGATCCTCTGCTTCATACCGCCGGAAAACTGGAAAGGATATTCACTCATCCGACGCGCTGGGTCGGGAATGCCCACTTGATTCAGTATTTCAAGGATACGCTTTTGCGCAGCCGCTCCCCGCAGGCTGAAATGCCGCTGTAATACTTCTCCGATCTGCTCCGCCACTGTCATCACCGGATTCAGACTCAGCATCGGCTCCTGAAAAATCATGCTGATGCGTCGTCCCCGGATACCTCGCATCGCAGCTTCAGGAAGCAGGAGCAGATCTTCTCCGTGAAGACAAACAGAGCCCGAGGCGATCTCCGCCGCTTCCGGCAATAGCCGCATGACAGAAAGGGCAGTCATGGATTTACCGCAGCCGGACTCCCCCAGCAATGCGAAAGTCTCGCCTTTCATGATGTGCAGGTTAAGTCCATCGACCGGCCATGCCAGCGCTGCGGCAGTATGGATGGCGGTTGTGAGATTATTGATTTGCAGCAAAGGACTCATGAAAGCGGCGAACTCTCTGAGCCGGGGACAGACCCGGTTGATCCAGCTTTTGCCCGCTTCCCGCCACGTCCGGCGGGCACCGTTGCTGTTTTCATGGGTAAGGTTCTCACTCGTGGATCAAATGCATTTTGTACAGCATCGGCAAAAAGATTTGCGCTCAATACCAGCGCAAACATAAAACTGAAAGCGGCGAGCAAGGCCCACCACACCATTGGCTCGCGCGCCATTTCGAGTCGCGCGGCGTTGATCATCGTGCCAAAACTGATCATGGAAGGATCGACACCCACTCCTACGTAAGAGAGCACCGCTTCAGCCAGCACCAGTCCGCTGAAATCCATTACGGTAGTAATCAGCACAATGTGCATCACATTGGGCAGGATATGACGGCTGATAATACGCCAATGAGATACGCCAAAAGCATGCGCCGCCTGGATATACTCCATCTCGCGCAACTTCAGGGTTTCCCCCCGCAGCAGCCGGCACAGACCGGTCCAACTGGTAACCCCGAGTATGACGCAAAGGAACAGCAAGCGCAGATCGGCACGCGCGGCAATCGTGTCGAACAGCTCGGGATGCGTTTCCATATAAACCTGCATCATTAATACCGCGGCTGCTATCAGCAAGACGCTGGGAATCGAGCTCAACGTCGTATACAGGTACTGAATCACATCGTCTATCCAGCCTTGAAAGTAGCCGGCCGTAATCCCCAGAAGGAGCGCAAAAGGAAGCATCATCAGCGTGGTAAGCGTTCCGATCACGAGCCCGGTGCGAATACTTTTCAGGGAAAGATAAAACACGTCCTGCCCCACCTTGTCAGTTCCCAGGATATGGTAATTCCCGCACAGCGCCAGTGCCGCGCCGCCGAGTAACAGCATCAATGCAAGTGCGATGCATATAGAATTCCAGGGCACGGCCGTGCTGCCTCGCCAGATGCCCATAAATGCCGACAGGAACGTCTGGCCGCTATGGTGCGCGAGCGACGCACTTAACGAAACGATGATGAGGCACCAGAGGAGCAGTCCAAGACCACCTCCCAGCGCCGCTCTCCAAATGACATCGCCAATAAGTTGCGCTTCAGGATCCTGCAGGTGTGCCCCCCCGAACTTCAGGCGCGGAAATTCGCGTCCCTGTCCCCCGTCCGGAAGCTCGACCGTTTCTTTGGCATAGAGATATGCGGCGAACGGCGCGGAATAAGTCTTTTCCACCCGCGTTCGCAATGGAGTGGCAATCATATCCAGCAAACTCAATACCTCGACGCCATATCCTTTTTCTGCAGCCCCATTGGCTACCGCTGGGCGCACATGCACGGTATCGAGCAGCCCGATGACAATAAAGAATATCAATAT
>DATJHX010000261.1:0-4279 GCA_035493655.1 Nitrosospira sp. | reverse complement strand
GCGCAAAGGCTGGACGCTGGAGGAAACAGAAAAATGGCTGGCGCCGGTCCTGGCGTATGAAAGATAGACGTATGAAAGATAGCCTCTAGAGGTGGGCCTTATCGAGGTAGAGGACGGCAGCTTTTTCAGCCTTTTACGCGGGCAATTTTCGCTACTTCCGGCATGCGCCTCAAGCTGCGCATCACCTGAGCCAGATGATGGCGGTTACGCACCTGCAACATGAAGTTCATGGTCGTATACGCGCCGTCCCCTTCCATGACAACGTTGTCGATATTGGAGCCTGCGTCCGCTATTGCCGCAGCCACCCTTGCCAATGCACCGCGCTGATTGGCAACCATCAACCTGATGCTGACTTCGAAAGTCCTGGTGATGTCCTTACCCCAGGCAACATCCAGCCAGTTGTCCGAACTCCCCCGGTTTTTCGTGATCGTTGGGCAATCGTGCGTGTGAATCACCAGACCCTGGTCTTTTTTTATAAAACCAACGATGGAATCTCCCGGTATCGGCCGGCAGCATTTGGCAAATTGCACTGCCATGCCCTCGCTGCCCAGTATCGTGATGACGCCGCCAGCTCCGGTTGTGCCTGAAACGGCTTCTGCCGGTGACGCGAGCCTCCGCGCGATCACGGCTGGAAGGTGTTTTCCCAATCCTATATCCGCAAGCAGATCCTGGGGGGACTTGGCTCCGCTCTCGCGCGCCAGCTTGTCCCATTGGGCGGGGCCTACGGTCGGAGGATCAATCTTGAGCGAGGCTAAAGCTTGATTCAACAGACGCTCCCCCAGCCTTGCCGACTCCTCGTATTGCATCGTCTTGAGAAAACGGCGGATATGGGAGCGCGCCTTGCCGGTAACCACGTAATTGAGCCAGGCAGGGTTGGGTTTGGCATGGGACGCCGTAACGATCTCAACCCGGTCACCGCTTCTGAGAACCGTACGCAATGGCGCACTTTCTCCATTTATTTTTGCCGCCACGCAACAGTCGCCGATATCCGTATGCACTGCATAGGCGAAATCGACCGCTGTGGAGTCCTTCGGGAGCGCGAGTATCTTGCCTTGCGGCGTGAAGACGTAAACCTCGCCGGGAAAAAGATCGACCTTGATATGCTCCAGGAATTCCAGGGAATCGCTCGAATCGCTGAGCGTCTCCAGCAGGCTTTGCAGCCACTGATGGGTCTTCATGTGCAGATCGTTGAGGTCCGCATCGGTGCTTTTATAGAGCCAGTGAGACGCTACCCCGGCCTCGGCAATGCGGTGCATCTCCGGCGTGCGGATCTGAATTTCGATGGGAGTGCCGTAAGGCCCCCACAAGGTGCTGTGCAAGGATTGATAGCCGTTTGCCTTGGGGATTGCGATATAGTCCTTGAATTTTCCGGGGATGGGATTGTACAGGCTGTGCAGCGCTCCGAGCGCGATATAGCATGAAGGCACGTCCTTGACGATGACGCGGAATCCGTAAATATCGAGCACCTCCGAAAACGTGAGATGCTTCTCTACCATTTTTTTATAGATACTGAAGAGTTGCTTTTCACGGCCGTTTACCTCCGCATCCAGCCCGGCCGCTTTCAGGCGCTGCCTGATGGCATCGAGAATTTTGGTAACCATTTCCCGGCGGTTTCCCCGCGCAGCCTTGGTCGCGTTTGCCAGAACCCTATAGCGCGTGGGATAAACGTAGCGGAAGCTGAGATCCTGCAATTCCTGGTAGATATTGTTAAGCCCCAGCCGGTTGGCGATAGGCGCGTAGATTTCCATGGTTTCGCGCGCGATGCGGCGGCGTTTCTCAGGGCGCATTGCCTCCAGCGTGCGCATGTTGTGCAACCGGTCCGCCAATTTGATCAGTATCACGCGGACATCCTGCGCCATAGCCAACAACATCTTGCGGAAATTCTCCGCCTGTGCGTCCGCATAGGTCTGGAACTCGATCTTGTCGAGCTTGGAGACGCCATCCACAAGCTCTGCGACAGGTTTGCCGAACCGGTCGCTGATCTCTGCCTTGGAGACGTGAGTGTCCTCCATCACATCGTGCAGCAGCGCGGCGGCCAGCGTCTGGGTATCCAGGCGTAGCTTCCCGAGTATGCTGGCTACCGCCAGGGGATGTGAGATGTAAGGTTCGCCGGATTGGCGGAATTGCCCGGAATGGGCGCTTTGGCTAAAAAGGTAGACGTTCTGAAGCTCCGAAACATCCTCGCGCTTGAGGTAACTGGAGAGTTCGCTAAACAGGAAACCCGCCTCGGGCAGGGTAGCAGAGGAGCTCGGCAGACCTCGTGCTCGCATCGTAATTTCCTTCATTTCAGCGTGATAGATACCCGTTACTTCAGCAATTTTACTCGGAACGTCAATCCCTCATGAAGTCTGTTCTCGCAGAGTGTCCGGCAGGATATGTCCCAGGGACATTAATTCTCAGGAATGTTCTTTCGAAATATTCTTTCGAGGTGTGTCAAAGGGGACCAGCGGCGAGGAGTTCCACCCCAACCTTCCCTTGAGCAAGTTCGCGTAACGCGATGACGGTAGGCTTGTCTCGGGCGGGCTCCACCATTGGGCTGCCGCCAACGGAGAGCTGCCTCGCTCGAATCGTTGCGACGAGAGTCATATCGAAGCGGTTCGGAATTCTTTTCAAACAATCGTCAACTGTGATGCGTGCCATATTTATGCCTCTGCTGATGTATCAGAAATAACAGTATAGGATGCCCTCCGAAATAAGGGCAACATATATGGAATCAAACGAAACCTGGAGTATCAGAAGCTGAGGTCCCACATTCCCCGCGAAGAGAGCGAAGGTCCCGATAATGCTCCAGATTTATGGAACAGATATGCTTCCGAGTTGAGTTATAAGATTCCGGTGATGAGCAAGTTGCCTTGCCGTTCGCAAACGCTCGGCTTGAACAATACATCTCAACTCATACGACGCATGGTTCAGCTCTTCATTGATAATAACATAGTCATACTCGCGCACATGATTGATCTCCTCGCGCGCGGCAGCCAAACGCCGCCCGATGGCTTCGGGGCTATCCTGTGCGCGAAGCCTCAGGCGCATTTCCAGCGCAGCCAGCGATGGGGGTAGAACAAAAATTGCTATTGCCTGAGGAAATATGCGGCGCACCTGCCTGGCGCCCTGGCTGTCGATTTCCAGCAGAATATCGCGTCCGCCCATGATAGCCTGGTTGATCCAGTTTTTTGAAGTGCCATAAAAATTTCCGTAAACCTGGGCACTTTCAAGAAAATCATCCTGCTTCTGCCTTTGCTCGAAATCTTCGCAGCTTATAAAGTGGTAGTCCCGCCCGTCAACTTCTTCCGCGCGCGCTGCCCGGGTGGTATACGAAACAGACAGGCTTAGATCAATGCCAGTTTGCAGCAGCGCCTTCACCAGGCTGGTTTTACCTGCACCTGAGGGAGCGCTGATGATAAACAGGTTACCCGGCGTTGCTGTCATATTTGAATGATTCGCCCCTGGGATGCTGGGGGATGCTGGGCATCCGCTACCGTTCCGCCTTTTTGCCTTGGTTCCTGGCGGTTTATGAAGTGTACCAGCTTTCCGGCTAGCGGGATTTACTAGCGGGACAATTAGCGGGACTGTAAGGACTGTACCCAGCGAACAATATCCTGCGTTCCCATCGCACCGGACTGCCGCGCTACCTCGCGTCCTCCCTTGAACAGCACCAGGGTAGGGATACTGCGGATGTTGTATTTCGCACCCAGAGTCTGCTCGTTCTCCGTGTTCACCTTGGCCAGGCGGACGCGCGGCTCCAGCATGGACGCTGCCTGTGCGAACGCCGGTGCCATCATCTTGCATGGACCGCACCAGGGCGCCCAAAAATCCACCAGCACAGGAATATCGTTGCGCTCGAGGTGTTTGGTAAAGCTGGCGTGGGTGAGTTCCACCGGATGCCCTGTAAACAGGGGTTGATGGCATTGTCCGCAATTGGGGTGCTGGTCCAGCCGCGGGGTGGGCACACGGTTGATCGCCTGGCAATGCGGACAGACGAGGTGAGAGAATTCACTCATGAGTTTCACCTCCAGATAGCGAAATTATTCAATATTGCACCTGAATGAGAACTATAGCGTTTAAAGCCTCAATGAATGCTTCTTCCAGGATACTCCATCTCTGCTATGTGCGTTACTCGGTACCAGTTTTGCGTCTCATGCTGCCTTAACTCCAAGTGCAGATGGAAAGTTGATTTACGACAATGATCTCAATCTCACTTGGCTCGCTGACGCGAATTACTCTAAAAGCTCTGGTTATCATTCTACTGGCCTTATGACCTGGAATGAAGCTAACAATACCT
>DATJHX010000260.1:0-4301 GCA_035493655.1 Nitrosospira sp. | reverse complement strand
AGCGCGATGGTTGCCCTGCATTTACTACATGTGGGTTTCTGATAGATGGTAATCCTGTCACTCATGCTGTGACCTCCTGTGTCGGTTCAATAGCCTGTAGAGCCTGCAGGTCTCTCGCTGGTTGGACAGCTCATAGGCTAGAAGCTGGCGATGGTTGCAGACTATTGTAATCTCACTGATCATACCGCCTCGCGCCGTTTTTCAGTTTGCGGCGGGTTTATTTTTTCCATCACCAGACGTGTCATGCTGAGTGCGAGCTCGTGCTCGCCTAAAAGCACTGTTGCATCGCTTTCCTTGCGCAGCAGGGCCGCTTCCTCTTCATTATGCGTACGGACAATAACCTCGATGGGCGGATTTAGCATGCGCGCAATCTCGATCATGCGCCGGGCACGCAGCGTATCAGGGACCGCAATTACCAGCATGGCGGCGCGCGCGACATGCGCCTGGATCAGTACAGCAGGCTCGGCAGCATCCCCCGCTACGGCATGAGTCCCTCGCTTGCGCAACGCCTCGACCATATCCCGATTTTGCTCAGCCACAACGAAGGGCAGCCCTTGTTCGGCCAGAGCCTCGCCAATGCGCCGCCCCACACGGCCGTAGCCCACAAGGACCACATGATTTGTAACATAGCTCGACGCAACCGTGGTGGGCAGTTCCGCCAGCGGATCGTCCGAGCGCTCCAGAATGCGGGCAAGACTGGAACGGGAGCGTATCCAGGCCTGGGCCGGTTCGATCACACGGAACACGAGCGGATTTAACGTAATCGAGATGAACGCTCCTGCCACGATAAGGCTCTGGGCCTCGACCGACAGGAGCCCGAGCGAGACACCCAGTGCCGCCAGAATAAATGAAAACTCCCCTATCTGGGCAAGGCTGGCTGAAACCGTGAGCGCCGTATTTAATGGATAACGGAAAACAAGCACCAAAAAGAACGCAGCCAAAGATTTCCCGATGATGATGATCGCCAGCGTTGCAATGACTCGAAGGGGTTGGTCTATCAACACATGCGGATCAAACAGCATTCCCACGGATACGAAAAACAGCACGGAAAATGCGTCCCTTAACGGCAGGGATTCCTGAGCGGCGCGGTGGCTCAGTTCAGACTCTCTCATTACCATGCCGGCAAAAAAGGCGCCCAGTGCAAACGATACACCGAAGAGCATCGCAGAGCCGTAGGCAATGCCAATCGCCACCGCGATAACACTTAGAATGAAGAGTTCGGTCGAGTTGGTGCTGGCAACATGCCAAAGCAACCAGGGGAAAACACGTTTTCCCACAATAAGCATCAGTGCGACGAAGATTGCTACTTTCCCGAATGTAAGCAGAAGCGTCAGGAATAGCTCCGAACCGGATACGCCTGCGGCAGCACCCTCCGTAGGCTCTCCAAGCAATCCCGAGAGAGGAGGCATCAAAACCAGAACCAGGACCATGGCGAGATCCTCAACCACCAGCCATCCCACCGCGATCGATCCATTGACGGACTTGAGCAGACCGCGCTGCTCCAGCGCCCGCAGCAACACAACCGTGCTCGCCGTGGACAGCGCTACGCCGAACACGATGGCGGCGCCTGTGTTCCAACCCCAGGCATGAGCGACGATGGCACCAAATATCGTTGCCACCACGATCTGTACAATTGCGCCAGGCAAGGCGATGCGCCGGACTGCCAGCAAATCGTTCAAGGAAAAATGCAGGCCCACGCCGAACATCAGCAGAATGACGCCGATTTCCGCCAGTTGCCCCGACAGCTCGATATCCGCCACAAAACCCGGCGTATTGGAGCCGAGGATAACGCCAGCCGTCAGATATCCAACCAAAACCGGTAATTTCAGCCGGTTGGCGATCAGCCCCATAAGCAGTGCGAGGCCGAAACTGACGGCAATGGTAGTGATCAGGGTAACACTGTGGGGCATGTGTTTTAGCGGCAATGCCGCATAGGCAAGGGCACGACGGCGCTGGCAGGCTCTCAGATCAAGCCGCGCGACGTGTGAACCCAGGATTTGTGATAATGATGCTTCTGATTTCGGCATTCGCCGATGAAGGAGACTCCTGCGGATTAGCGATAATCCGGACAGATCATTAGGTAATGATAAATCTTACGTCTCCTACGTGTCGATTCCTGAATCTAAGGAAGGTTCTCCATAAATTGCCCGCTTGGATTACCCGCTTGAGAATCCGTCGATAATGAACGCGCCGATCAAAACATCCGACGAAACACACCAACCGAGGCGGCCTGAACTGGATGTACAATCCTTTAAATTCTGGCTTTTAACCCCTGCGAACGAAGCCGCCACCCGAGCAACCCCAGCCCAGCCAGCATCATTGCCCATGTTTCAGCCTCCGGAATGGGAGAAACCTGCCAGCCGATATCTTTCATGGCGGCATAATCGAGCGCGGTAAAATGTTTGCGCTGCCCAGCCGCGATCGAGGGATCCAGGGCGACTTCCTGCCCGTGATAAGTCAAGTTCTGCGCCCAATGCCCACCATCAGGGGATAACGGCGGATTAGAGCCAAACAGGTCATGGGCGGCGGTTCCGGTAAATACACCCCCGGAGCTCAGGTTGTTGAAGGATGGAGCTGTGCCGAAACCAAGCACATGAGCGAGCTCGTGGATCGCCACGGAATACAAATCAAACTGGTTGGAAAAGGATTCGTCCGTCCGGGTGTCGGGATCGAAATACCAGTTTGAAGTGCTGTTAAAAGACATGGTCCCACCCCATGGGCCAAAATCCGTCTGAACCGGTAACAGCGCCCCTGCCTGTCCTCGGCTGGCCGCATTGTCCAGGAAGCTGCTGGAGCCGCGGCTGGAAAACCCGCCTCCGCCACCCTCTGCGAGCGTGCTGCCGAGATTATGCGCACCAACAAACACCACCACCTGTCCGCTGCCAACGCTGAAATCGGGGATAGTCACGCTGTTGCCATTGTCCGGTTCAGAAAAACTTACATCGAAATGGTTCAAGCCACCCGAAGTGACGGCTGTGAGGTTGTCCTGAAAACGGTTTTCGAATACTGCAGCGGCATCATTCAGCAAATTCTGACGTGAGCTGTTGGCGCCGGTAAAAAAGCCGGAGCTGTCGTACCGATAATCAAAAACGATATCTACATTGGCCGACGCGGTCTGGCCAACCGCGAGCAACGGAACAAGTAAACCACCAAGAACCAGCGGGTATCCAGAATTCATTTTTCTTCTCTCCTGATTTAATTGCTTAATGCCTCAGTGCCTCTATAGGGTCAGTATATTTCATATTAAATTCGTTTGCGATAGCGGGATATGTCACTGAGCCCCGATACGTATTCAGCCCATACCGCAATGCCGGATCGTTTTGTAGGGCATCGAGCCCCTGGTCCGCCAGGCGCAACGTATACATCGCCGTCTGTATGTTCAACGCAAACGTGCTCGTGCGAGGCACCGCACTCGGCATATTCGCTACGCAATAATGCACCACGCTCTCAAGCTCATAGGTGGGATTGCTATGGGTGGTCGGTCTAGTCGTTTCCACACATCCCCCCTGGTCTACCGCAACATCGACGATCACCGAGCCTTTCCGCATATGTGGCAGCATTGCCGCAGTAACCAGCCAGGGAGCACGTCCGCCGGGAATCAACACAGCGCCGATTACCAGATCGGCATGGTATATTGCCTCTTCTATGTTATATTCGTCACTGAAGCGCGTCTGCAATTGCCCGCGATAAATATCGTCCAGGTATTTGAGACGATCATGATTCACGTCCAGAACCGTAACCTGTGCGCCGCATCCGACTGCGATTCGCGCCGCATTGGTGCCAACGATACCGCCACCCAATATTGCAACATTCGCGGAGTCGACACCTGGAACGCCGCCCATCAGGACGCCCCGGCCGCCATGCGTTCTTTGCAGGTAGGTGGCGCCAACCAGAACAGCCATGCGTCCCGCGACTTCACTCATGGGGGTCAAAAGCGGTAATTTACCGCCTTCCGTTTGAACAGTTTCGTAAGCAATAGCCGTAACCCTACTGTCCAGCAATGCCTGGGTAAGCGCCTTATCCGACGCCAGGTGAAGGTATGTAAACAGCATCATGCCCGTGTGCAGATAACGAAATTCGGCTGGGGTAGGCTCCTTCACTTTCACGACCATTTGCGCCGCCCAGGCATCCTCGGCATGAGGCACGATCGTGGCCCCCGCTGACCTGTATTCCTCATCCGACAGAAAACTCCCTTCGCCGGCGCCGCTCTGTACGTGTACCTGATGCCCATGCCGCGTCAGGGCTTTGACTGTACTCGGGGTCATCCCGACCCTGGTTTCATGATCCTTGGTTTCTTTCGG
>DATJHX010000259.1:0-3625 GCA_035493655.1 Nitrosospira sp. | reverse complement strand
CCTGAATCATGAACAGCAACATCAGGAATTAATCGTTACGGATATCAAGCACGCGTTCTGGATGAATCCCCTGCGTCCAGCTTTCCGCCCCGCCCTGCACCCGGCTTCAGGGCCAGGCTATCAATCCAACCGTATGAGGTCTGTCGAGCTCGGCTCGCTCACCCCGGTGCCCCTGATGTGGCGTTATTATGATGAAGGTATCTACGAGGTGGGCCATGATTTGCGCGGCTTCGCGTTTGATAATGAATTGCCGCAACACAAGGTTTGCTTGAAATCCTTCTGTATTGGGTCCCGCCTGATTACGAACCAGGAATACATGACCTTTATAGACAACGGTGGCTACCGCCGCCCCGAGCTGTGGCTATCCGACGCTTGGGATCATGTTTGTGATAATGGCTGGGCAGCACCGCTTTACTGGGAACGGACGGGCGAATCATGGGTTCAGTTCACTTGCAACGGCATGATGCCGCTTAATCCAGTCGAACCCGTATGCCATATAAGCTTTTATGAAGCCGATGCATTCGCCCGGTGGGCGGGCGCCAGGCTTCCAACCGAGTTCGAATGGGAGATCGCGGCCCGCACCGTCAGGGATTCGGCAAAAACTTCCAATAACTTGCTGGAAAGGGAAAACTTCCACCCTGTCGCCGCCCGGCAACCGGGGCAGGAACAGGGACAAGGACAGGGGAAGGGACAGGTGAGCCTCCAACAGGTCTTTGGCGATACCTGGGAGTGGACCTCAAGCCCTTACACCGCTTATCCGGGCTATCATCCGCCCGCGGGCGCTGAGGGCGAATACAACGGCAAATTCATGTGTAATCAAATGGTGTTGCGCGGGGGCTCATGTGTAACGCCTGAATCCCATATCCGCACCACTTATCGCAATTTCTTTCCACCACAAATGCGCTGGCAGTTCTCCGGTATAAGGCTGGCTCGCGATCCTGAACCCGGCAGTTGACCCCTTATCCTTGTTTTATTAAAACGATTACGAAGATTTTTTTTGCAAACCCGACCTGCATTTTTATGACAAATCACTACAGGGATTTAAGATGGCAACTGTACTTAAACGTTTGAGTCCCGTATCAGCTCCGCTGTCGTCCATAGCAGGCGATGTCCTGGAAGGCCTCACCCGCACGCCCAAAATGCTGTCGCCGAAATTGCTTTACGACGCGCAAGGCTCGGCTTTATTCGAACAGATCACACAATTACCGGAGTATTATCCAACGCGGACAGAAGCCGCGATATTGACGACGCATGCCGAAGAAATATGCTCCCGGTTAGGCCCGGAAATATCGGTCAGCGAACTTGGCGCCGGCACCGCAACCAAGACTCGCATTTTGCTGCGCTCGCTGCTGCAACGCCAATCCAGCGTTGATTATTTTCCCCTGGATGTCTCCGATGCAGCACTCCAGGTAGCCAAAGACGAACTGGAAAAAGAACTGGTAGCGGTTAATGTGCATCCCTGCGTCGGTGACTTTGAAGACCTGACGTTTATCGACCAACAGGCGTCGCCGCGCCTCGTGTTATACATCGGATCGAGTATCGGAAACCTGGAACACGGCGAAGCCGTTTCACTGCTCCAAAATATTGCGCGGCAATTGTCGAGTGGAGACCAGTTGCTGCTTGGCGTGGACCTGGTGAAGGATAGCAACGTGCTGCATGCAGCCTATAACGACAGTGCCGGGATCACTGCTTCGTTCAACAAGAATCTTCTCGTCCGTATCAACCGCGAACTGGGCGGCCACTTCGAGCCGGATGCTTTTTCCCATGTATCATTCTGGAACGAAACGGAGTCGCGAATGGAGTTGCACCTTGAAAGCAACTGTCGCCAATCGGTGAGAGTCGATGCACTGGACACGACACTGCGTTTTTATCAGGGTGAACGTATTCACACGGAAAACAGTTACAAGTATACGATTGAATGCCTCGAAGATTTGCTCCAGCGGGGCGGTTTCAATGTGGAAAATACCTGGACGGATTCCGATTGCTGGTTCGCGGTAAGCCTCGGCGTGATATTATAAGCGCAGAAGCCGTTCAGGAACTCTCGAAGCAACTCTCCGAACCAATTCCAAACCACGCGGCGCCTGCGCAGACGCTCGCCACCTCCCTCCTCATAGCCATCTGAACATAGCCATCTGAAGATTAATTCATTTAAATCCGATTGTAATATCCCCCGGCAGAAGAGCGGTAGAATAGCAGCGATCAAGTAGAGTCCAAGGCGGAAAGGGAAAATAATGTTTGAGTGGCTGACGAGCCCCGAAGCGTGGGTGGCGCTAGTGACTTTGACCGCCCTGGAAATTGTCCTGGGTATAGACAATATCATTTTCATCTCGATTCTTGTAGGCCGGCTCCCCCAGGCTCAGCGCAACTTCGCCCGACGGGTGGGCCTAAGCCTCGCAATGCTGACTCGGCTCGCGTTGCTTTTCTCTATCTCATGGGTGATGGGGCTCACCCAGCCATGGTTCGAGGTGCTTCACAATCCGATTTCAGGACGCGACATCGTCCTGATTGGAGGCGGCCTGTTTCTTCTTGCCAAGGCCACCCATGAAATACACAGCAGCCTGGAAGGCGCGGGGGATGTCACGCCGAAAATGGTCGCTTTGAGCATGGGAACGGTTCTGGTGCAGATTGCCGTCCTGGATATTGTATTTTCGCTGGACTCGGTCATTACGGCCGTCGGCCTGGTCGAGCACGTTGCCTTGATGGCGATCGCCATTGTGCTGGCCGTGCTGGTAATGTTGATGGCGGCCAAGCCCATTGGAGATTTTGTGGAAAACCACCCAACTATCAAGATTCTTGCACTGGCGTTCCTGATATTGGTGGGGCTTACGCTGATACTTGAAGGTTTCGGCATACATATACCGAAAGGCTACATCTATTTCGCAATGGCTTTTTCAGTCAGCGTGGAATTTATCAATCTTCGAATGCGTAAAAAACGTGCAGAGGCCATTAAGCTCCATAACCGGGCAACGGACGAGTGATTATTTGCTGCTGAACCAAAGAGTATGCATGGTTTACACCTGTTTTATTGCGGCCATCTCCACCACCTTCAAGGATGAAGCTTCTCTCGATCTCGTCTTTAAAAGACGACTATTACTGCAACACTCCCCCGCGACCCTGCCAATTCCGCTGCGGCCTCTTGCTCTCAAATCCTGAATAAACCAAATAAATCTACCTGCGCGAATGCTTGATTGGCAAGACGGCCAGCCTTTTTCGCGCCGCTTCGGCGATGTTTACTTTTCCAGGGATTCCGGACTCGCAGAAAAGCGCTATATCTTTTTGCAGGGTAACCGGCTGGCTGAGCGTTTCGCGTCCTTATCGAGCGGAGGCGGATTCACGATCGGCGAAACCGGATTCGGCACGGGTTTGAGCTTTTTATGCGCCTGGCAGCTTTTTGAGGAGGTCGCCCCGGCAACGAGCAGCCTGGATTTTTTCAGTGTCGAAAAATACCCGCTTGAAGAGCAGGAGCTGGCTGATGCCCTGGCGCTATGGCCAGCGCTGCGCCACCATGCGGACGAACTGACCGCCCGGTGGCGACGACGTATCCCAGGCTGGAATCGTTGGACTTTTGCCAGCGGGCGAATACGCCTTACGCTGGTAATAGGCGACGTGGCCGAGGCACTGCCTG
>DATJHX010000258.1:0-5836 GCA_035493655.1 Nitrosospira sp. | reverse complement strand
GGAGGACGTAAGGGACGTAAAGGACGTAAAGGGCATAAAGGGTCGTAAGGGCAAAAAGGCGCTTGAAAAATCCTGACCAGGTTTCCTATTTGCGATGTCGCTTGCCTGATGCAATCGGTCTGCGGGACTTGTTCGGCCCGTCTGGCCTGGGCAGCTCCTGCGGGGACGGCATGCGCTGCTTGCGATAAGCCCAGCTCAGCATCAGGACTCCCGCAATAATCATAGGCAGCGATAGCCATTGCCCCATGCTGATGCCCAGCGTCATGATACCCATGAACCCTTCTTCCGGTTCGCGAAAAAATTCCGCGAATGAGCGGAACACTCCGTAGCCAATCAGGAACATGGCTGAAACCGCACCGACCGGCCTCGGTCTCGAAGAATAAATCCATAACAGTAAGAAAAATGCCAGTCCCTCCAGCGCAAACTCGTAAAGCTGGGAGGGATGGCGCGGAATGTTATCGACTCCCGGAAATATCATTCCCCAAGGGACATCTGTCGGGCGTCCCCACAACTCGCCATTGATGAAATTACCGATGCGTCCCGCGCCCAGCCCAAGGGGGACCAGCGGTGCAATGAAATCCGTAACGGCCAGCCACTGCAATTTATATTTGTGCGCCAGAAATGCCATGGCGGTTATTACGCCGAGAAAACCGCCATGAAAGGACATGCCTCCTTGCCACACCGCCAGTATTTCCAATGGGTGTTGCAGGTAATAGCCGAACTGATAAAACAGTACGTGGCCCAGACGACCACCGAGTATCACCCCAAGCACGCCGTAGAACAGCATATCGTCCAGCATGGCATTGGTGAATGGCCCATTGGGATGTTGCTTGATGCGGTAGCGCCCGAGCAGTATGAACAATGCAAATCCCAGAAGATACATGAGGCCATACCAGCGGATGGCAAGGGGGCCGACATGGACCGCAATGGGGTCGAACTGGGGGTAGACGAGCATGGGTTCCTGCTTTTTTGATGTAAAATAATCAATGAGCGCGAGCGACGGTACAGCGTCATACCGTAATGCCAATATCCAGTTGCGCGCAAGGCGCTTCTCCCTGCTGGATTGAATTCCGGGTAAAGCGGGAATGCCGAATGCTCAGCGTTTCCTGCCGAACGGATAATCATCCTAAATCCGGCAGCTGGACGGGCGGAGTGTGCGGTTTTTGGAGTTCAGGGCAAGGCACAACGACGCGGAATGGCTATTCCATTCCAAGGAGTTGCAACGCAGCCATGTGCCTCAAAAAACGTGCAATCCACCCTGTAGCGAACTCACCGTAAAGGTGAAGCTCAAGTGTCGCAAAAGATGCCTGTAGATTATAGCGACAAACCAAAAAATGAGCGGTCAACTGCCGGATTTAGGATTATACATACGGCAAAGCATTCGCCCCAGAGACTTGGAAAAACATGGCGGCTCTTCTTTTTATTACGCCGGAAGATTGAACTGCTCCCTTACTCGGTTGTACTCGTCCCAGCTTAAGGCTTTCAAAGTTTCACACTATTCTTGAGGAGTATTCATGCCAGATAATCAGCATAGCCGGGCGATCACCCAGGGTCCGCAGCGTTCCCCCAACCGCGCAATGTTGCGTGCGGTGGGCTTTGGCGATAACGATTTCGATAAGCCAATTGTGGGTGTAGCCAACGGCTTTTCCACCATTACACCTTGCAACAAGGGGCTGAACGAGCTGGCCATCAATGCCGAGCGTGCGTTGAAAAAGTCTGGCGCGATGCCGCAAATGTTCGGCACCATTACTGTTTCCGACGGTATCTCCATGGGGACCGAGGGGATGAAGTATTCGCTGGTATCCCGCGAGGTCATTGCGGACTCCATCGAGACGGCGGTACAGGCCGAAAGTATGGATGGTGTGATAGCCATCGGAGGCTGCGACAAGAACATGCCCGGCGCCATGATCGCGATGGCGCGGATGAACGTGCCTGCCATTTTCGTCTATGGAGGCACCATCAAGCCCGGTCATTACAAGGGACGGGATCTGACCATCGTAAGCGCCTTCGAAGCTGTTGGACAATATACTTCGCACAAGATAGATGAAAAGGAACTCCTCGAAGTGGAGCGGCACGCCTGCCCTGGAGCTGGCTCCTGCGGCGGCATGTTCACTGCCAACAGTATGTCGTCATCATTCGAAGCGATGGGGATGAGCCTGCCCTATTCTTCCACCATGGCGGCGGAAGATGATGAGAAAGCCGAAAGTGCCGCCCGGTCAGCGGAAGTCCTGGTTGGAGCCATAAGAAAGCAGCTCCGCCCGCGTGACATTATCACCCGGAAATCCATTGAAAATGCAATTGCCGTAATCATGGCGGTTGGAGGCTCAACCAACGCAGTGCTGCACTTCCTTGCCATTGCGCATGCGGCAAATGTGGAATGGACGATCGATGATTTCGAACGCATACGCGGCAGGGTTCCCGTCCTTTGCGATCTCAAGCCTTCGGGGCGATATGTGGCAACCGACCTGCATAAAGCCGGCGGAATCCCTCAGGTGATGAAGATGCTGCTCGAGCATGGCTTGTTGCATGGGGATTGTGTCACCATAAGCGGCCAGACCATTGCAGAGATATTAAAAGATGTTCCGCCTACGCCCCGCGAGGACCAGGATGTTATCCGGCAATGGGAAAACCCCCTTTATGCGCAGGGCCATCTCGCCATACTCAAAGGCAATCTTTCCACAGAGGGCTGCGTGGCAAAGATAACCGGTGTGAAAACACCAAAAATAACCGGCCCGGCAAGGGTATTTGAATCGGAAGAAGCCTGCATGGCCGCCATACTTGCGCGTCAAATCCAGCCTGGCGAAGTGGTGGTCATACGTTATGAAGGACCAAAAGGAGGCCCTGGCATGCGTGAAATGCTTTCACCCACCTCCGCCCTTATTGGAGAGGGACTGGGCGATTCGGTCGGGCTTATCACGGACGGGCGCTTCTCGGGTGGCACCTATGGGATGGTGGTTGGCCATGTTGCACCGGAAGCGTTTGTAGGCGGAACGATTGCCCTTGTGCAGGAAGGCGACTCCATTACCATCGACGCTGAACAACGGCTGCTGCAGCTAAATGTTGCGGAAGAAGAACTGGAGCGGCGCCGCGCCGAATGGAAACAACCTCAGCCACGCTATACCCGGGGGGTGCTGGCAAAATATGCGAAACTGGTTTCTACGGCCAGCCGGGGAGCGGTTACCGATTGACGCAACTACCTGGCGCGCACCATGCCCAACCATCTTACCGATGAGACGAGCCCCTATCTGATCCAGCACGCGGACAACCCGGTGGACTGGTATCCCTGGGGTGAAGAGGCCCTGACGCTTGCCCGCGTACAGAACAAGCCCATTCTGCTTTCCGTCGGTTACTCGGCCTGCCACTGGTGTCACGTCATGGCGCACGAGTGTTTCGAAGATGCGGAAGTGGCCGGGGTGATGAACCAGTATTTCATCAATATCAAGGTGGATCGCGAAGAACGCCCCGATCTCGACCAGATCTATCAGACGGCGCTCTATATGCTCACTCAGCGCACCGGGGGCTGGCCGCTGACCCTGTTTCTGACTCCTGATCAAAAGCCGTTCTTCGGCGGGGTTTACTTCCCGAAGACCCCGCGTCAGGGTTTGCCAGGTTTTCTCGACTTGCTGCCGCGAGTTGCGGAAGCTTATTACTCGCGAGGGGCCGAAATTGAGCGCCAAAGCGTTTCGCTGCTGAAATCGTTCGTCAATATGCTGCCGTCCCAAAGCGCGGCCTCATCAGAGCTTTCAATCAAACCGTTGAAGCTCGCGCTTGGCGACCTGGAGAGCCGATTCGATCCCATAAATGGGGGGTTTGGCGATGCACCAAAATTCCTTCATCCAGCCGAACTGGAATTCTGCCTGCGCCGCTATTTTGCTGAAGGCAACGGCGAAACGTTGCGAATGGCAACCCAGACTCTGCAAGAAATGGCGGAGGGCGGTATTTATGATCAGTTGGGCGGCGGCTTTTGCCGTTACAGCACGGATCAGGCCTGGCACATTCCGCATTTCGAAAAAATGCTTTATGACAACGGTCCGTTGCTGCAGCTCTATGCCGACGCATGGGTTGCCACCGGAGATCCCTTGTTCAGGCGCATCGCCGAGGAAACAGCCGGATGGGTCATGCGCGAGATGCAACCGCCGGGAGTAGCAGCAGGCTCAACAGGAGCGGAAGGCGGTTATTACTCCACGTTGGATGCCGATTCCGAAAACGAGGAAGGTAAATTTTATGTATGGGATCGCAGTCAGGTATCCCGCATCCTGACTCCCGAAGAATATGGGGTTATTGCCTCCTGTTACGGTCTTGAGCGTGCACCAAACTTCGAACACAAGCATTGGCACCTGGAAATAGTGCAGCCCCTTGAGAAAGTTGCCGAGGCGGAGAGCATCAGTTTGGAAGAGGCACAGCAAAGGCTCGCTTCTGCGAAACGGAAACTTTTTCTCGAACGTGAGCTGCGTGTCCACCCGAGCCGGGACGAAAAGGTCCTGACGAGCTGGAATGGACTCATGATTAAAGGAATGGCGCGTGCCGGCCGCGTATTTGGGCGCGATGACTGGATACAGTCAGCCGCTTTTGCTGTGGACTTTATTCGCAACACACTATGGAAAAACGGCCGCCTGCTCGCAACCTATAAAGATGGCAGAGCGCATCTCAACGCGTATCTCGACGATTATGCCTTCCTGCTGGATGGATTATTGGATCTGATGCAGGCTGAATTCCGTCAGGCTGATCTGGATTTCGCCATTGCACTGGCCGATGTATTGCTGAACCAATTCGAAGACAGGCAGTCCGGAGGGTTCTTTTTCACCAGTCACGATCATGAAAAACTGATCCATCGCCCCAAGCCAGCTCATGATGGCGCCATACCTTCAGGCAATGGCGCAGCAGCGTATGCGCTCCAGCGACTGGGTCATCTCCTTGGTGAATTGCGTTATTTGCAGGCGGCGGAGCGTACCGTGAAGGTTTTTTATTCCACCCTTTCCCGGTATGCCGGTTCCTGCTGCAGTCTGCTGATAGCGCTGGAGCAATCACTGACGCCTCCGCAAACGATTATTCTTCGGGGAAAGGCACAGGCGCTGGCCGAATGGAAGAACGCATTGCGGCATGCCTCCCCCACCATTATTGTATTAGCTTTGCCCCTGGAACTTGCAGGAATCCCGCTGAGTATGAGTAAACCGGCGGCTATGAATAATACTGTCAACGCCTGGGTTTGCCAGGGCGTTAAATGCCTACCGGAGATCTCAGACTTGCAGGAATTGCTGCGCATCTGCGAAATTCAAGGTAAGATAGAACTTCCCCTTCTATAATTATTAACGGAAAAAAGGAGCAAGCATGAAAGCTGTCTGGATGGGAATGATTGCAGCATCGGCCCTGTTAATGGTGGGTACCGCGCAAGCGAACGCAGATTTGGCGAAAGCCAACGGCTGCACCAATTGTCACACAGTTGATAAAAAACTGGTCGGACCCGCGTTAAAGGATATCGCGGCCAAGTATAAGGATGACGCAGGCGCCCAAGCCAAACTGGAAGAAAAAGTGAAGAAAGGAAGCCAGGGAGTATGGGGCCCGGTTCCGATGCCTCCCAATTCGCATGTCAGCGATGCCAACGTCAAAGCACTGGTATCGTGGATTCTTTCTCTGAAATAAATCAGAGCCGTTCATAAAAAAAGCCGGCCCACTGCGCGCCGGCTTTTTTATTCGTGTGCGCCCAGCATGGGCGCACTCCTGGGGGTGGGAGTCCCGCCGTAAGTTGATCACAGCGAACGAAGTGAAGCGCAACTGCATGAGGGTGACCGAGTGTGGGGAGGAAGCGTGGAGCATAAATCGCGAGCCGATGGACAAG
>DATJHX010000257.1:0-5221 GCA_035493655.1 Nitrosospira sp. | reverse complement strand
GCAAAATCATCCGCCATCTGGTCTTTGCGGTCTTTTCGGGACCGTTTCGCGCAATTCGCTCTCTACATCCTTGCGTTTTTGATCAGTGCTTCATTTGCGTGGATCGTGTTCGATCTCGTGCGCGGTGGTATCGGACATCTTTCCATCGATTTTCTTGTCGATGTGCCCCGTAACGCGGGCCGCTCCGGCGGCATCAGCTCGATCCTGGTTTCTACCGTCCTGATATTGCTGATTGCGCTGGCGGCGGCCTTGCCGCTGGGCTGGGCAACGGCTGCCCTGCTGGCGGAATATGTGCCTGCCAACAGCAGCTTCGGCCGTTTCGTGCGCTACAGTCTACTCGTTCTGGCGGCAGTGCCTTCCATCATATTCGGCCTGTTCGGCAACGCTTTTTTCAGTATTTGTTTGGGCATGGGGTTCTCTATCCTGTCAGGCGGTCTGACCCTGGCCTGTATGCTGCTACCCATTCTCATCAGTACTGCCGAAACAGGTTTGCGCGCCGTGCCGGACGCTTATCGTTTATCCGCTGCAGCGCTGGGCATATCCCGCACGGCAGCACTGTTTCACTTGCTGTTACCTGTCGCGGCTCCGGCTCTTGTAGCCGGCTTATTATTAGGTATTGGCCGCGCCCTTGCCGAAACCGCGGCATTACTGTTCACCAGCGGTTATGTTGACCGCATGCCCAGTTCATTGCTGGATTCAGGCCGCACACTGGCGATGCATATCTACGATCTGTCAATGAATGTCCCTGGAGGCGATGCCTCTGCTTCTGCATCCGCATTAGTACTGATCATCGCATTGCTGCTTATCAATATCGTCGCCATTCGCCTTATCGCCGGTTGGCAGGGTCGAACAATCATTCCGGAATGAATTCGGGAAAGCGATTCAATTCAGGCGCACCCGAGCTTGGCCGAGGGGTGCAAGAAAACAACAGCGATATTCCTCGCCAGGTTCAGCAAGAGAAAAAATACGATGATCTAAATCCGTTGATCCAGGTCGAGAACCTGTCTCTTCGCTACGGTACCCTAACCGCGCTGGGAAATATTACGCTGGATATCCATCGCGGCTGTATCACCGCCCTGATTGGTCCATCAGGTTGCGGAAAAACCAGTTTTCTGTCATGCATCAACCGGCTTACCGATCTGATCCCAAACTGCCGAATCACTGGACGCATTCTCATCGGCGGTGGTGATATTCACGACCCCGGGTGCGACGTTCAGGCGTTGCGGCAGCGGATTGGGATGGTATTTCAAAAGCCCACACCGTTTCCGCTGTCGGTCCGCCGTAACATTGAGCTACCCCTGCGCGAACATGGCGTAACGCGAACCGCCGATATAGACGCTATTATCGAGCGTGTGTTACGGGAAGTCGGATTATGGGAAGAGGTCAATGACAGATTGCATGTTTCGGCGCTAAGCCTGTCGGGCGGCCAGCAGCAGCGACTCTGCATTGCCCGCGCGCTCGCGTTGAACCCGGAAATACTGCTCATGGACGAGCCATGCAGCGCGCTTGACCCTATCGCCGCCGGAGTAGTGGAAGATCTGATAGCCCGCTTGCGCGGCCGCTACACTGTAGTCATAGTCACCCATAACCTGGCCCAGGCGCGCCGCATCGCCAACTTCGCAGCATTTTTCTGGACCGATGGCAATGCTGGCTATCTGGTTGAATCTGGCCCTAACCAGCAGATTTTTGCGACACCGAGGCATGAACTTACCGCAGCTTACGTTAATGGGACGCGAGGATGACGCAGCAGGAATTGAAATGAGTTATTTATTCGATTCCTTAAGCTTTGCGTGGAAATATTGACAGATAGGTTTTATAGGCGAGATGCGGTAATAACAGGTGAATCGGCATTCGTATCCAATGGCTGCGCAGGTATAACAACGAGCGGGCTATCAGGGCCTGCCTGGAATGCTTATCCGGGTGCAACGGGAATAACGCGTGTGGAACAAGCTGATGCATGACCCATCGTGCCAGGAGATTCGGTTTTTCATTCAAATCATTTTCCAGATTTTCGGGAATGGACGTTTTAAAAATTAAACGACTGAAGTACACGCCGTAAAAAAGCGAGCGGCCCAAGTTCAACTGGTTTGCGCGTTCTTTTAATTTTTTCCAGAAATCGGGTTCATTTCTGCTGAAAAACAGCAACAGATCGTGAATATCCAGCAAATCACGCAGATCATCGGCGAGCTCGTTATTCTCGAATAAGTTAACGGCGCAATGAAGCACCATGTCAGAGGGGCAAAGAATTCTGTAACCGGAATTGCGGGCTGCCACAGCAGCTTCAAATAACCGTTCAGTATTTATTTTCAACCTGCTTGTGGGCGGAGAGAGGGTGTGATGAATATCAACTTCCGTTTCCCGCTCCGCATGAACCAGTGGCGGTATTTCATGAGCCCACGCCCGGTAGTAATGTTCATCGTAGGCCGAAAGTTTATGGTGGTTCGTCCATCCCTTTTTCGTTAATGCTGTTTCAGCATCCGACAACCGGTGTTTTGGAACCATGATGTCCAGATCAACATAAACTCGCCCGGTTGATTCCGGGAGTCCAGCAAGGGAATAGGCTACGCCCTTCAACGCGAGGACTGGTATATCCGTATCCTTTAGCGCCCATGAGACCCGGTTCAATTCCCAATGCGTAATTTGCTGAAGTCTCTCTGCCTGAATAAGGCTTGATTGCAGCAGATTGGCTGCTCGCGGCGGAATCTGATCCAAAAGCGCTCTATTTTTGAGATCCATTGCGAGGCGCGCCAGCAGCTTCACTTTTCTCGCCAGCCTCAATAACAGCTCCCATTTGACAGTATCGTATTCAACCAGCGATGCCGGATTGACAAGCGCGTTCAATAAGAGCCGGTGGTGGGCCGGCTGCTTAGATATCATCAGTCAACGCATTCATCGCGTCTATTGCACTGTCAAAGTCTGAATATGTCAATTTATAGCAGCGGCAGCTTTTTATGAGGCCGGCGGCAGCTTGAAAACTTTTCTCACCCAGTACCTCATAATTGAACGAATTACTGGCTAGAAGGAGAAAAGCTTCCGCATCGGGAAGAGGCTCCAGTCTGAGCGCAGCACCAGAAACCCATCTGGGAAATACTATCCAGCCTGCCTTCGCGGTTTCGCTCGAACGCGCAATACTTTCTTTCGGAGGCGGCACGTGCGCAATAGTCCCTTTATGGGTATTCAGTATTTCAGGTCCGAGCATCACTTCCGGGAGGTAATCCCTTATGGCACGGATAGATTCATTTTTGAGTGGCATGAGCCTCGGGATGGGAAAAAAAATTCCGTGATGAGGGTCCATCAACCCAAACTCATCCGAAAACAGGCGATATCCCCGATGTACCAGGGCAGTGCATAAGGTGGTCTTGCCACTGCCTGGCCAAGCGGGAAACAGCACCGCGTGGCCATTTCGTTCAACTACCGCAGAATGAAATAACAACAAATGGTTGATTCGCGCCGCGATGGCAAGATTGATGCCCCATTCAAGTGCCGCGAGTGCCTGCCCTGTAGGAAAGGGCGGAAATGGCGAGCGCCCGTCGAGAAGAAAACGGGCGTGCGGGGAAAATGGTTTTTTCAGAAGGCGTACAGGGCCAATCTGTACATGGAATTCCGCGAGATCACACTCTGCCAGTTCATAATTGGCATAGAGCCTGTACAAACGTTCCGCAAGCATTGCACAAGTCATGCCAATCTGGACGTTGAAGGGGCCCATCTTGACTCTGAGCCCCTGGTTTGAGAGCGACGAGAAAAATTGCCCGAATGGGATCTGTCCCACTGTCACGCCGACGGTTCCCATCCTGCTTTCTCAATCAAGCCAAGTTCATCAAGACGGTGAAGGGCCTTGATGATCTGCTGTGAAAAATTCTGGTCGTGCGGCAACTGAAACTGCTCAGCAAGAAATCTGCAGATATCCTCTGCTGATGCGGGGGATTGGTCAAGAGCCGAAAGAATTTGCATGCTCATCTGATTCAGAAAATGGGTTTTTCCCGAATCAGGTTGGAATACAGCGAATTCCTCATTCCATTCCTTGATCTGCAGGAATGAAAAGCCGGCTGATCGCCAGCAAATTTTTGAAGGCACGTGCTTGTTGGAGAGTCCGCTGTCGGACCAATGTGATTAGGTAGTGATAGTTGAGGTGCTGCTCAGCTTTGACCCAACAGAATTCCAAGCGGTCGCGGACACCAGGATTCCCTGCCCGGTATTGCATGCTGTAGCTTGAGCTTGCAGGTCCGGCGTCTTGCCGTCTGCTCCCCTTATCGGATTAATGGTGGCGGTTGGACTGGTTCCAAGATCAACAGGAATACTGCTCGCATCCCCATCTGAACTGGGATGGACACAATATAAATCTCCGCTTGGATCCTTCTTTGCGCTATGTATATCTAGAGTCGGGCCCACGAGGTTACGCGTGCGTGCAAGGGCCGCGCCGCTATGCAGAGTCATGATTACAGGAATTGCCATCGTGCCTTTGAGCAGGCGTCTTCTGCTCGATTCAGGCGAATTGTCAGCTTGTTCCTTCAATCTGAGCGGCTCTGATTGTTGTTTATTTGATTGCTTTTCAGACATGATATTGACCTCTCCCGATGGGTAGAATGCTTCTATAACGAGTGCGCTTACCCATGAATTTTAACGTTGACAGGTACAGTATAGCTAATTCGAGCAAAACAATAACACATACTCGTGGTGTTAGGAACTACTGTAATCAGTGTTATTTGTCAAGCTTAATTTACCTGTGGAAATTTCCATCATCCGACGTATATTTATTGTACAAATATCATGAGGGCGAAACGAACATGATTGGATGCATTTATTATTATAACCGGAGGGAGTAGATAAACGGCTAAAGAAAGCCAAAGGGTATAGAGAAGCCGGGGTTACGGGTCAGCGGAATGCATCAAGCGGCGTACGCAAAAACCATAAAATAGTTATGGTTTTTTTTGAGCAATCAAATACATATATTCTGTCGAATCTCCATGGACAGAGAAATTGTAAAGCTGTATAGTTGCCGGGCCTTCGCTCTTTAGGGCATCTCCAAGAATTCAAAGATTGCTGCAAAAAGCCTGCTCGCTTAGAAATATCTCTCATGTTTTCTCATGTTTTCCGTGTTTGCCCTTCCATGTCTATCGTGCTTCCCGTTGGCTTTGTCGGCGGCTTTTTCCTGCTGCAGGTGGCGGGGCGGCAATGGGGGTACGTATGGAGGCGATACGTATGAAGGCGATACGTATGGGCT
>DATJHX010000256.1:0-6816 GCA_035493655.1 Nitrosospira sp. | reverse complement strand
TCCCCCTGAGTGGTCCTTGTCGTAGTGGCTGACAAGGATGCGATCGAGGGGGTAACCGTAACCTCTGAGGATGGGATCGATAAAGTTGCGGACCGTCTCCGCATACCCGAATAGTCCGCCATCGATCAATATCGTCCGGTGTCGCCCGGCTGCCACGTCTGCCGCAACAACGAGCGCACTTTCTCTCTGCGCGACGTCAATCGTATGGATGGTGAGTTGCAGGGCCATGAGCTTCCAAGTTTTCCCTTCCAAGATAAACAGGTAATTCGCATACCCGAGAGTGTCGCCAGGGTGAAACCAATTTATCACACCCTTTGTGACGGTCATATCATGTAAAAGTGGTAATTTTGTGAAACTTGTGACGCTAATATCATGTAAAAGTGGTAATTTTGTGAAGCTGAACCTGATCATTCAAGAAGCATTGGCGGCCGTAGAGCCCCGTATGAGAGGGGGAAATGCTGGCCGAAGCGCAGGTTTCTGCTCTGTATATCGGCTGGCTTTGCAGGTTTTCCGGGACGGCTGCTACAGGAGATACTGAAGATGCGTTTTGAATAAGAGGCTGAGGCTTTGGGTAACTTACACGTGGCACAGCCGGCGAGTTGCCTGGGTATGTGAACGGCATTTCACCGCTAGAGCATTATCGGATGCGCCATGCGGGCCGGAGTGCATAGTACTTTTATGCCCGGCACCACAACGATGACGGGCAGGGCAGCTATACTTGGATAAGACCTATCTGCAAGAGGCGGGACTGAAGTGGGACCAACCGCTCTTGAAAGAAAATTCCCCCTATTAATTAACTACGGTCGGATACCCTTTGATCCGGCACTCGTTTGTAACGGAAGTCCTCAAGAAACGTGATGATTAGCTTGACATTCGTTTTGGCTGTATGTGGCTTATCGTACGGAGTGATTTACAGCGTTGCGTATCATTTCCCTACAGCAAATTCGCTGGGTTAGCATGAGGCATGACATGAAAAACACTTCTCTTTTAACAAAGATGGCGCGATCCATGCTCATTGCGGGCATGGTATTGGGAATAACAGGTGTCGTGTATGCACAAGGTGGCGCAGGTGGTGCAGCAGGAGCGGTGGGTGCTGGCATTGGCGCCGGTAGTGCCGGCGTTGAGGGCCAGGCTGGCCCCGGTAGCGGGGGCATTGCTGGCCAGGCTGGCGGGATGTCTAACACGAGTAAAGCGCTGCCTGGCTTGGGGCAGGACTCATCCAGGAGCGGGCAGGCGGTTCCCGGACTGGGAAGCTCTGCCAGACCACAAGGGGGCGCTGCCATTGAACAGGACATCCCTGGAAAGAAGCACACATCGAGGGCCTCGTCCAGAATGAAAGGAGCTGAGGCGGTTGGAGGGGAATCGGCCAGCATGGGGGTAGGTTCGTCTGAAGATGCAGGCGCATTGAGGACCTCACCTGTGCCGCCCCGATATCCGCCCCGATATTAAGCTTGTTGCGGATTTCCGTTTTAGGACGTTTACGTCTGACTGAACAAGGACGACTTAATCAGCAACGCTTGAAGGACACTTTGCCTGCCTCAGCCCAGCAGCCAGCTCAACAAGTCTGCATGGTTGAGCGCAGCCGCTTTCCCGTTTGCAGTTAACGCCTTGCCAACAGTTTCTTTATCAAACGCCTCTCGCCCCGACAGCTTTGCGCCCCCGGTATTCCCGTCAATATGCAGTGGCGCATCTGCTTTACCTGGAACGAGGGGGCAGAGAACGTCGAGATCGTGGACTATCACTGATGGAGCAAGATATGAAGAACGGCGATCTTTTCAGCGTTCCCAGCCTGCTTCAATCAATGACGAATTCAATATCCGACAGTGCCAGTTTTGACTAGCTTCCAATTGAACGGACACGGATGCACTGATGATAGGAGTAGACATATGCTGATGCTATGCACAGTGCTTACTCTGCTGATGACTCGTCACACTGGCAGAAATCGGAAGTCCCTTGGCTAGCTTACGCCCAGCTGTACGTGAAGCTTCTTGTTGTAGCTCGTCGAGTGAATGCTCCGTTGCCAGTTTAAATAAACACTTCAAGGACATTACCATGAAATACGTAATGGGCTTCCCCCAGTTGTCCGCACTACAGCACAGTTTTTTCTACGCAATTGACGCATACCGAAATTAACCTGCTCGCAAATCTGACGGGCTGGATGGTGAGGAACTCGCAGAGCCAATTGAGGAATTATTCGCTTCGCAAGTGGAAGTGGTTGAGATAAAAAGCCCTTCTGAATACGCCATGCCGGCCTCCTTCCCGCAGCATATTGCCGCAGCCAGGTTGACGGGCAAAAATTGATGGCCTCTGCGTTCCCTTCATGAACTGCACGACAATGCCGAGCATCCCGGCTTGTTGCGCGCCCATTCCGGCCGCCTGCCTGCCAGTTCCTCGTGCTCGGGTTGTTCGTCATAGGGATGCTGTAACACTTCCATAAGCCGAGTGATGACAGACGCATCACCCTGCTCCAGCGCCTCGATGGCCTGTTGCGCCATGTAATTGCGCAGCACGTACTTCGGGTTCGCGTGGTGCATCCGTTCATGGCGCAGTTCTGCAGATTCGCCATCCAGACGCACCCGTTCGGCATATCGGCGCAGCCAGCCTGCCAGACGGCCAAGCTGGGCAGGAGCGAATGCCTGCTGCTCGTCATAAAACGCGCGGCGAAACAGCACCGCCAATGCGCTATCCTCCATATGATCCACACTATCAGCCGCATTCCCGATCGTATCAGCCTTAGGCGTATTGACAGGAATTTCCATCAGGCAGCGGAAGAACAACGTCATATCAGTCTCGACCTGTTGCAAGAGCCCGAACAGATCACTTATCAGCACGTCGTCGCCCGCGTGTTCGAGTGATGACAGCCCCAGCTTGTCGGCCAGCATGCGGCGCCAGGTATTGTTGAATGTTTCGCCAAAAGCCGCCAGCGCCTGGTCCAGCACCTCCTGATCCTCAATCAGCGGAGCGAGCGCGGCGGCAAGCCGCGTCAGGTTCCAGTAGGCAATCTTCGGCTGGTTGCCGTAGCAGTAGCGGCGCCCGTGGGCATCCGTCGTGTTGGGTGTCCAGTTGAAATCGAAGCCTTCCAGCCAGCCATATGGGCCATAATCTATCGTCAATCCCAATATCGACATATTGTCGGTATTCATCACCCCATGCACGAAGCCGACACGCATCCAGTGCGCGATAAGCACCCCGGTACGGCGGCAGATTTCTTCGAACCAGTTTGCATAAACAGCCGGCGGGAGAGCCAATGATGAAGCAGGCTGCGAGCTGAACTGTGAAATCAGTCCCGGAAAATATTCCGCGATAACGAAATTAGCCAAGCGTTTAAGAGTTTCTGGCTCATTCTGTGCGGCAAGTATTTCGAAATTGCCGAAGCGCACGAACGAGGGTGAAACACGGCAAACAATGGCGCCGGTTTCCGCTTGGGGATGGCCATCATAAAACATATCCCGTACCACGAGTTCACCGGTCGCAACCAGGCTCAATGCACGGGTAGTCGGAACGCCTAGATAATGCATGGCCTCGCTGCACAGAAACTCGCGCACGGACGAACGCAGCACTGCATGGCCGTCGGCAGTACGCGAATAAGGCGTTTTTCCCGCACCCTTGAGTTGCAACTCCCTTCTCACGCCATCCGGGCCGAGCACCTCGCCTAGAGTAATGGCGCGGCCATCACCGAGCTGCCCCGCCCAATGGCCGAACTGGTGGCCGCCGTAGCGGGCGGCATAAGGCTGCATTCCGGGAAGGATGCGATTACCGCTCAGCACCTCCGCCGCCAGGCCAACGGGTGAATCCGGGCGAGAAATGCCGAGCATTTCACCCACCGGATCGGCCCATGCCAGCAGACGGGGTGCGCGCACCGGGGTCGGATCAACAAACGTGTAACAAGCATTGCGTACCGCGCGTGGCACGTTATCGGCCACCTGATCGGCTGGCAGGCTACGCACAAACTGATTGTCGAAATGCACCTCGGCCAAATCGAGAAGCCCTGGAGTGGAGGCGTTATACTTGAGATTGTTCCGGCTCATTTAGATTGTTCCGGCTCATTTAATTTCGCAAAAAATATACAAATCCTTCGATCAGCGTTGTTCCGCCTCTTACCGATGCTGGCGTCGAGATGTAGCTAATCCAGTTATATGAATATCGTCCCAAGGGGAAAGTTCAAGCCAGCGGCGGATTTATAAGGAAGAAAACGCTATTTTATTTGCAACCTGTCTGGAATTCATCAGTCACAGAAAATGACGGACAAAATAAGCAATTCCGAAATAGGCAATTCATGACGGACATGGAAACAAGCTGCTGGAGAAAGACGGGCAGTGGCATGATCGCCACCTTGATCAAAAACCTGGCCTTGATGGCAGGCTTCCCCGTCTTAATGCTTTTAGCAAGCTGCTCAACCATGCACAGCGCGACGCAATCTCAAAAGGCCGCTATCGAGCAACTCCTCATCAGCGAGGCTGTGCTTCGGAGTCTTCCGCGGGATGCGAACGACATCATAGCCATTCCCCAGGGCGCGAAAGTGGCGATCGATACATCCGGGGTAAGTGCCGACCAGATTCTTCTACAAAAGACTGTGGCAGGGTGGCTGGGGCAGCAAGGATATGCTATTCAGAAAAACGAGGACAAAGCGGACTATCGGGTCAGCGTGATAGTAGGATCACTTGGCACCGAGCTGGGCAACAGTTTTTTTGGTATGCCGCCTGTCACGAGCCAGCTTATCCCTTTTTCCCTGCCCGAATTGGCGTTGTATAAAGCTCAGTATCAAACAGGCTACGCTAAATTCCATATGGATATCTTTGAATTGCCGGCAGGCACGCTCTTGCAGTCGACCCCGCCTTTCCTGGCGCAGACCCATTTCAACAATCACACGATTCTACTTTTCTTTACTATTAATTCAACAGATCTCGAATCCCCGCCGCGGCTCGGCTCGTTTCGGAATCGTGACAGCGAGCGTGAGCAGCGGAAAAATGAAGAAAGGTACGATTTGGGCTGGTAGCCGGCTTAGCTATGTCTCAACCTTATTGATCCAAACAAACAGCTAAAAAGCACGGCACGCCTGCCTCCTAAATTAGGCACTTATCATGCACAGTTCCCCGTGTACGGCATTCGAAAATGCCCTATTTGGCGCAGCACAGGGGTTAATCGTAGAATCTTCTAACTACGACGCGGCTCGATCTCCCTCTCAAAATGACGATGCGCAGCAATCGCTTCGATGAACTGGGGCAGAATCACATCATAATCCTGATCCTCAAAATAAAGTACTCCTGGGTCAAGCTCTCCTGAAGGGAGGGTAAATTTCACACCTGCACTCTCCACCAGGCTTTTACCACCCTTCAGCACCAGAATGGGCTTGCAGTAGCGATACTGATCCCGGATGAATTCGACCGCTTCTCCTGAACGGACGGGACCCGGGTCCTCCTCATCGCCACCCGCCACCACAAGCGCGTCAAAAAGAACCGAGGGCATGGTCTCGAAGGTTATATCGGCCTCAAGCTCATCGCCATCCGCGGTACGCACAGTACCCAGCCGCGTGCCTACAAAACGCGGAACCGCCTGCTCTCGGGAGAGCCCATCGCGTAACGCGGCCACAGCCCTGCCGTTTACGCCTTCAGCAACCAGGATAGCAATCCTGCGCATCCGGATATTGGGATCCCCAGGCCGTGAAAACAGTGAAAGCGCGGGCGATGACTCTACTTCCGGAACGGGCGGATTCTGCATTGCTCGAGGTTGAGCCGGCGGTAATGCCATGCCCAGTCCTTCTGCGACGCTTTCCGCGAGTTCCTGCGCAACGTTGGCAAGCATAGCGAGCGTACGTTCCCTTATGGCAGGTGTCTGCACCCGAGTCAACTCGAAACGGAAAGCATTGATAATGTGTTCCTGCTCGATTGGTGTCTGGCTCTTCCAGAATAACGTGGCTTGCGTATAGTGATCTGCGAACCGCTCCGGCTTTCCCCGCACTTTATCCCCGGCTATCGGCTCGCGAAATGATGTGAAACCGGCTGCGCCAGCCTGGAAGGGGCAGCCCCCTCCCAGCGAATTGGGTTCGTAGGCGACCCGGCCCCTATTGATCCCCTGACGGTGCATTCCGTCCCGCTGATTGTTGTGAACCTGGGCAACCGGAGAATTGATGGGTATTTCATGAAAGTTGGGGCCGCCGAGCCTCGATATCTGTGTATCGACATATGAATGAATGCGGCCAGCCAGAAGCGGATCACTGCTGAAGTCCAGCCCGGGCACGATATGCGCTGCGCAAAATGCTACCTGCTCGGTTTCTGCAAAGAAATTATCCGGATTACGGTTGAGAATCATTTTCCCCACCGGTCTAACCGGAACCAGCTCTTCCGGAATGATTTTGGTGGCATCAAGCACGTCGAAACTGAATTTCTCGGCTTGTGCTTCAGTGAATATTTGCATGCCCAACTCATATTCCGGGAATGCTCCACACTCAATGGCTTCCCACAAATCGCGGCGGTGAAAATCCGGGTCGGCACCGGCAATCTTAACCGCCTCTTCCCACTCGAGCGAGTGCGTCCCCGCAAGCGGCTGCCAGTGGAACTTTACAAATCTCGATTCGCCTCCGGCTGTTACCAACCGAAAAGTATGAACGCCGAACCCTTGCATCATCCGAAAACTACGGGGAATGGCGCGGTCCGACATTACCCACATCAGCATGTGCATGGATTCGGGCATGAGCGAGACAAAATCCCAAAATGTGTCATGTGCGGTGGAAGCCTGCGGCATGGCAAAATGCGGCTCGGGCTTGGCCGCATGGACGAGATCCGGGAATTTCATTGCATCCTGGATAAAAAACACCGG
>DATJHX010000255.1:0-3448 GCA_035493655.1 Nitrosospira sp. | reverse complement strand
TTCGATAAGGACGTCAAGCAGGATACCAAGACCACTATTTTCGTTCGCGACACCCATATCGAAGACGTGTTCAAGCTTTTGCTCGTGACCAACCAGCTCACGCATAAAGTACTCAACGAAAATTCCGTACTGATCTATCCAAACACCCCTGCCAAGCAAAAGGAATATCAGGAGCTGATGGTGCGCAGTTTTTATGTTTCAAATACCGACGTGAAACAGATAGTTGCCATGGTCAAGGGATTGGTCAAGACCAAGGATATTCACATCGACGAAAAGCTCAATCTTTTTGTCATGAAAGATACGCCGGATGCGATTCGCCTGGTTGAGCGGCTGGTCTCGCTGAACGATCTTGCCGATCCCGAAGTCATGCTGGAAGTGGAAGTTCTGGAAATCGGGCGCAACCTTCTGCTTAATCTTGGTTTGCAATACCCTGAGGCCGTCAACGTGAACTTGCTCACCGCGGGCGCCGCCGTCGCGACCGGGACTCCGGCGCCGTTCAGTATCAACAGGCACGGGATTAATGGCAGTGGCTCTGCCCTGGATCAGTTGACCGGAGTTATCACCAACCCGGCATTGCTGATCAATCTCAAGCAGCAGAACGGAATTGTCAACGTACTGGCCAACCCACGCATACGGGTGAAGAACCGCGAGAAGGCGAAGATTCTAATCGGAGACAAGGTTCCGGTCGTCACGACGACCGCCACGGCGAACGTCGGCGTTGCTTCCTCCGTCAGTTATCTCGATGTGGGGCTCAAGCTGGATGTGGAATCCACGGTTTCGCTACAGGATGAGGTATCAATGAAGCTCAGCCTCGAAGTCAGCACGATCGTCAAGGAGGTGAAACTCCAAAATGGGGGGCTCGCCTATCAGGTGGGAACGCGTACGGCAGCCACGACGCTTGCGTTAAGGGATGGTGAGACACAGGTTCTGGCAGGGCTGATCAATGACGAAGAGCGTACGACCCTTTCGAAGGTTCCGGGACTGGCTGAATTGCCGTGGGTGGGAAAGCTGTTTACGAACTATAACGTTACTCATAATAAAACCGAAATCGCGCTGCTGATCACGCCGCGTATTGTGCGCAATATTACTCGTCCGGGAAAGTCGATCAGTGAACTTCATTTTGGCACCGAAACCACGGTTGGGGCGCCACCGCTGACCATCGGCAAGGCGGCCCCACGATCAGTCGCCATATCATCCTCTTCGGGGGGGGGCAGCGTTTCCGGCATGGCTCCCCAACCTGCTCGTTTAGGGGAGGAACCGCCATTGCCACAAGTGGCGTCAACGGCTAATGCCGGTTCTCCGGCCGTAACGATGTTGGCGCCCGAGCAAGTGCTCGCGGGCAAGGAATTCGGAGTCAGTATCAGTCTTGGCGGCGCCGAAGCACTGCCCCCCGGTGAGCTGGAGCTGAATTATGACGCCAATGCGCTCGAATTACTGGATGGAGGGGAAAAATCCGGAGATCGCGTGCTAAAGCTCGGCAAGGGAGGAGGAGCAGTGGAATTACGCTTTCAGGCAGTCGCGCAAAAGCCGGGAGCAGCCCAGATCGCCGTTAAGAACGTTACGTTCCGGGATGAAGCCGGCAATCTCCTTCCTGCCCCGGTTGTACTTCCCCCTCCGGTCAGCGTTGATATTCGTTGAGCCGGATGAAGGGAAGAGTTTGGGCAAAAAATCCCGCGATTAATGAAGCGGGTTTCAGTCTGGTCGAACTGACCATCGTTGTAGCAATCATGGCGGTGCTGGCCTCGTCTGCTGTGCCCATGTATGAACTCAGCGTAAAGCGCGAAAAAGAGCAGGAACTGCGGATCGCCTTACGGCAGATTCGGGAAGCGCTCGATGCATACAAACGCGCGGTGAATGAGGGACGGGTTGCGCGGGAAGCCGAAAAATCCGATTATCCCCGCAAACTGGAAGACCTGGTTGAGGGCGTGCCAGATATAAAGGATCCCGCAAAGCGGAAAATATATTTCTTGCGGCGGGTACCGCGCGATCCGATGTCGGATGACCTTTCGCTATCTGGCGCCGAGACCTGGGGAAAACGCGCATATGAAAGCCCGCCTGACAGTCCCCAGGAGGGCGATGACGTTTTCGATGTGTACTCACGCTCGCAGCAGACCGGTTTGAATGGCATTCCTTATGACAAATGGTAAGCGGCATCAGGCATATCTGCTCTCGCTTTTTATGCGCCTGCGGGGCGGCATAACCAGCCCCTTACCGGCCGACCGACCTGATCGAGGCTTCACTCTGGTTGAATTACTAGTCGTGATGGCCATCATCGCAACGCTGCTCAGCATTGTTGCGCCTAAATATTTCCACTCTCTGGATCGATCGAAGGAGACCGTGCTGCGGCAGGACCTGAACATCATGCGCGACGCAATCGATAAATTCAACAGCGATACTGGAAAATATCCGGACGATCTGCCTGAATTGGTGGAAAAACGGTATTTGCGCGCCATTCCGGTCGATCCTCTGACCGAAAGTGCGGAGACATGGGTTGCGGTTCCGGCGCCTAATGCCGCCGGTGGAATCTATGATGTGCACAGCGGTTCGTCAGAACAGGCGAAGGACGGGACCTTTTACGGATCGTGGTAGGAGATGGCAGCGTGCGAGGCACAGCAAGCCGATTTAACAGCGGGGAAAGCGGTTTCACCTACCTCTGGGTAATGTTCACGGTGGCAATTACCGGCATTCTCCTAGCCGGGACGGGACAGCTATGGCGCACCGAATCGCAACGTGAAAAGGAAAAGGAGCTCATGTTTATTGGTGAACAGTTCAGGCTGGCAATCGGCTCGTATTATGAAAACTCACCCGGGATCCCCAAACGCTATCCGCCCTCGCTGGAAAAACTGCTGCTGGACGATCGCTTCCCTACGGTAAAAAGGCACCTGCGCAAAATTTTTCTTGATCCCATGACGGGCGGCCGCGAGTGGGGACTTATCACGCAGCCGGGTATAGGAATTACGGGAGTGCATAGCCTGTCGGCTCAGGCGCCGCTTAAGCGAGCGAACTTTCACGAGCGCTATGCCTTCGGGGAAGCGAACAGTTACAAGGACTGGAAGTTCGCATATTCGCCTGGAGGCGCGGAACAGTTGTCGTCAAAGCCACAAAATCAGGCACAACCGCAAAACGAAGCTCAATCCCAGAGTCAGCCCCAAGATCAACCGCAAACACAGCCCGAAGGGCGGCGCGATGCGCGGCAGGATCCCTCTCAACTACAAGCTGCGCCAGAAACGTTGCAGAATTCCTCGAACATGCCGCAGGCCGACCCGAATTCCCAGAGATTCGGTTATCCCCCCCAGAACATGCAGGATTAGCGGCCTCTCCCGTCCCCATCAAAGAACGGCTCGAGATTGAAAAGGTTGCTTGCCCCAGGCGCAGATGCCTGGCTGGGAGTACGAGCGTTTTACCTTCGAAATTTTGCCGAACAGCTGAATTGAGCATGAGTTTTCAT
>DATJHX010000254.1:0-8177 GCA_035493655.1 Nitrosospira sp. | reverse complement strand
TCGATCAGCACCGCCGCCATCAGCAGGTATTCCGCCGCCAATTCCAGCCTGTTAGCCCGCATCATCTCGATGTAGGCCAGGTATTGCCGGGTAAGTTCCGCCATGGGAACATCCAGCACATCCAGATTATGCTTGCGGATGAGATAAAGCAGCAGATCGAGCGGACCCTGAAATGTGTCAAGAAATATTTCGAGCGCATCCGGAGGAATATACAAGTCCCGAGGTATCTCGGTCAGCGGCTCCCCATAAATCGTGGCAATGGGGTTGGCGGCCACGGAAGGGGCGAAATCATTCATGCAGAAATGCCGTCGTACCGAGGGTTGTAAGCGCTATTGGGGGCATCGAATATACTGTAAATTGCGTTGGCGCCGGCAGCCCGCCATGCCAAGCGCGTTACGAATAATCCAATCCCATCGCTTCGCGGACATCACGCATTGTTTCCTGTGCCAGTTTGTCCGCTCTCTCGCATCCATCCGCAATGATATTGCGGACCAGCGTCGGATCCTCCTCATACATTCGGGCGCGCTCACGCATAGGCTCCTGTTCCGCCAGGATTGCGTCAATAACCGGCTGCTTGCAGTCCAGGCAGCCGATACCTGCGGTGGTGCAACCGTTATAGGCCCATTCCCTGGTCTCCGCATTTGAATAAACCAAATGAAATTGCCACAGCGGGCATTTATTGGGATCACCCGGATCATTGCGCCGCACTCGAGCCGGGTCGGTCGGCATCGTCCTGATCTTTTTTACGACACTGGCAGGATCTTCGCGCAGATTGATCGTGTTGTTATATGACTTGGACATTTTCTGTCCATCCAGTCCCGGCATTTTGGACTCCGGCGTCAGCATTACGTCGGGTTCGGAAAGGATCATTTTTCCGCCGCCTTCAAGATAACCGAATAATCGTTCCTGGTCACCCATGCTCAAATTCTGCTGAGCATTGAGCAAGGACTTTGCCGCCGCCAATGCCTCTTCGTCGCCCTGTTCCTGGTAGCGATTGCGCAGTTCGCGGTAGACCCTGGATTTTTTTGAACCGAGCTTCCTGATTGCCGCTTCGGCTTTTTCACGAAACCCTGCATCCTTGCCGAAGACGTGATTGAAACGCCGCGCGATCTCACGGGTAAACTCGATATGAGGCACCTGGTCTTCACCTACGGGTACACGCGTAGCCTGATAGATCAGTATATCGGCGCTTTGCAACAGCGGATAGCCCAGGAAACCGTATGTACTGAGATCCCTTTCGGCGAGTCTCTCCTGTTGATCCTTATATGAAGGAACACGTTCCAGCCAGCCCAGCGGAGTAATCATGGAAAGCAGGACATGTAACTCGGCATGTGCTGGAACACGCGACTGAATGAACAAAGTCGCTTGTGCCGGATCCACCCCTGCCGCCAGCCAGTCGATCACCATGTCCCAGACATGCTGCTCGATCACCTCCGGCGTATCGTAATGAGTAGTGAGCGCATGCCAGTCGGCAACGAAAAACAGGCACTCGAATTGATGTTGCAGTTCCACCCAGTTCTTGAGCACACCATGGTAATGCCCCAGATGCAGACCCCCAGTGGGACGCATCCCGGACAAAACTCGATCAGCGAACATTCATCAAATCCTTTAATCTTTGCAAATATTTCATTCGGTTCCCAACCCGAAAAACCAGGCCACCATACGTATTCCCATACCGATAAAGGGTCCGATAATGGCGCCGAGCACCCCCGTGATCAATAGCAACAGCAGAATCATAAATCCATAAGGTTCAACCCTTGAAAAGCTCTGCGCCATGCGTGGGGGCAGAAGGCTTGCCGCAACGCGGCCGCCATCCAGAGGCGGCAAAGGCAGCAGATTCAGCACCATTAATACAATGTTGATTTTGATTCCCGCCTCTCCCATCAATATCATCGGGTGGGACAGATCGCTCCCCGACATGGCAAGCCCTAGCCTGATGACCAAGCCCCAGAGCAGTGCCATGAAAAGATTGGCTCCGGGACCGGCCAGCGCCACCCACAACATGTCCTGTTTCGGCCGTCGTAATGCCGAAAAATTGACCGGTACGGGCTTGGCCCATCCGAACAGGATGCCACCCAGCAACAATGTCACCAGCGGAAGAAGAATGGTGCCAATTGGGTCGATATGCCTGATGGGATTCAGGCTGACGCGTCCCTGGGCATAGGCGGTGAGATCACCGAAATGTTTAGCCACATATCCATGCGCGGCTTCGTGCAGGGTGATCGCAAAAATGACCGGTAGCGCATAAATGGCGATAGTCTGGATAATGTTATCCATGCGCGATTCCGAAAGGCGCGAGACTGCCCTTGCCTTGCCTCACCAGATTTGGCGCATCTCCCGTCAAATCGATCACTGTGCTCATTTCCAGACCACAGGCTCCGCCATCCAGCACCAGCTCTATATGATGCTCGAGGCGAGCGCGAATTTCAGAGCTGTCGTTGAGCGGCAACTCTTCACCCGGCATTATCAGAGTGGAACTCAACAGTGGTTCATTCAACTCTGCCAATAAGGCCTGTACGATAGCGTGATCTGGAATTCGCAAACCGATGGTATTGCGTTTGGGATGCTGCAACCGGCGCGGTACTTCGCGAGTGGCCTGGAATATAAATGTGTAACATCCGGGCGTGACTGCCTTGAGCGATCTGTACTGAGTATTGTCGAATTTGGCGTAACGCGAGACTTCCGTAAGGTCCCGGCACATCAAGGTAAAATGATGGTGCTCATCCACTTGACGGATGGCGCGGATACGCGTCATCACGCTTTTATCGCCCAACTGTCCACCCAATGCATAGCAGGAGTCAGTCGGATACGCGATCACGCCGCCCGCCTTGATAATACCCGCAGCCTGCCTTATCAGCCGCAACTGCGGATTATCGGGATGTACGGAAAAAAATTGAGCCACTTTAGAGGGAGGAGGATGAGAGACGTTTTATAGTTTTAATTTTAGGACAGTCATAAATTGAAGATTAGAGATCTCTGGCATACGCGCTTATGCGTTTGGGGGAGTCTGATCATACTTTCCATGAAAACTCCGGCCAGTGGCAAAGTCCGACACTTGCGCAATGAAGAAGGGAAAACCCGGACCCCGGGAAGGGATAGAAGACATCCCGCCTCATCATGCCATTCCCTTCCAGTCATGCCATACGGGCGTGCAATTCTCAGGTAGATACGGCATCCGGCCCAGATCGAAGTAGCTTTCGCCAGGTCCATGAAAATCCGAGCCGCGTGATGCCAGCAAGCCGAGGCGTTGGCTATGGCGTGCAAACAGCAAAGATTGCTCTGGCGTGTGGCTGCTTGTGACAACCTCGATCGCCTCACCGCCAAGGGTGCGGAACTCCAGCAGAAGTTCCTCCAATACATCTTTACTTACTTTATAGCGCCCTGGGTGAGCAATCACAGCTCTGCCGCCGCTATCGCGTATCCAGCTCACCGCCTCGCTGAGCGATGGCCAATGGTGAGGCGCATACCCAGGCTTACCTTTGACCAGGTAATGCCTGAAAACCGCTTTGACGTCCTTCGCGCACCCTTGCTCGACCAAAAATCGCGCAAAGTGCATGCGGCCGATCAGGTGGCCATCGCCTGCGTGCCGGCAAGCGCCTTCAAAACTGCCATGGATACCGAATTTGTCGAGTTGCGCCGCGATATTGCGGGCGCGCACCGTGCGTCCATCGCGAATGGACGTCAATCCCTTGCTAAGTTGCGGATGCTCTGGATCTATGCCCAAGCCGACAATATGCAGGGTGTGCCCACGCCAGCTAACCGAAATCTCGACACCATTGATAAACATAATGCCATGCTCGGCAGCAGTTCTGCGAGCTTCATCCAGCCCACTCACCTCGTCGTGATCGGTCAGGGCGAGCACCTCGACGCCGCGCGTGGCCGCATGTTCCACCAGTTGCGCGGGGGTCAGCAACCCGTCGGAAGCCGTGGAATGGCAGTGAAGATCAATGTTGAGCATGAAGCGATTGTTCGCGAGCGAGGTATGCATCATAGCAAATAAGGGGAAGCAGCGGGGAGGTAAGGAGCCGGGGGGAGAGGGGAGAGGAGCGGTAAAGAGCGAAGGGAAAGGTAAAGGTAGGAGTAAAAGAATGGGTAGGAGTAAAAGAAGGGCCAAATCGATCACCGCCTCGATAATATGTGTTTTAAGGTAAAGTAGGAGTGATGGCCTGGTCTTTATAATTGAACAGATGGATTATCTGCCGATTTTTCTCGATATCAAGAACCGCACCTGTCTGGTGGTCGGTGGGGGTGAAATTGCTGCTCGCAAGACCGCCCTTCTGTTGCGCGCGGGCGCTCGTGTCACCATAATTTCCCCGCAGCTTGGCGCGGAGCTGGAAGGCCAAGTACAGGACGCGCTGCGCGACGAGCCAAACCGAAGAAAAATCACTTGGCACTCCGAAATCTTCCATTCGGATCACCTGGAGGGCGTTGTCCTTGTCATTGCCGCGACCAATGATCCCGAGACTAATCACAAGGTTTCCGAGGCTGCCAAACAGCGCCGCATTCCCGTCAATGTGGTCGATAACCCGGCTTTATGCTCTTTTATCATGCCTGCCATCGTTGATCGCACGCCTATCCTTATCGCAGTTTCAAGCGGAGGTACATCTCCCGTACTGGCACGGCTGCTGCGGGCACGCCTGGAGACAATGATCCCTGCGGCATATGGCCGCCTGGCTGGCTATGCAGGAAGATTTCGTGAACGAGTGAAACAGAAATTCGCTCAACCAGAGAAGCGGCGTAGGTTCTGGGAAACTACATTGCAGGGGCCATTTGCCGAAATGGTTTTCGCGGGCAAGGATGAGGAGGCCAAAAAATATCTGGAGCGGCTGCTCGAAATTGAATCAGGCGACCCGGCGCAGGAATTGCAAGGCGAGGTTTATCTGGTGGGCGCTGGACCGGGCGATCCCGAGCTGCTAACCCTTCGTGCGATGCGCCTCATGCAGCAAGCCGAGGTCGTGGTGTACGACCGGCTGGTTTCGCCCGAAATACTCGATATGGTGCGCCGCGACGCGCCTCGCATTTATGCAGGCAAGGAGCGCAGCAAGCACACCATGCCGCAGGAATCCATCAACGAACTACTGGTGCGGCTGGCAAAAGAAGGCAAACGGGTACTGCGGTTGAAAGGGGGCGATCCATTCATCTTTGGCCGTGGTGGCGAAGAGATTGAAACACTGTCTGCCGAGCATATTCCATTTCAGGTAGTGCCGGGAATCACTGCGGCGAACGGGGCAGCATCCTACGCCGGAATCCCGCTCACCCATCGCGACTATGCGCAATCATGCGTATTCGTGACAGGCCATCTCAAGGATGGCAGCGTGAACCTGGATTGGCCCTTGCTTGCGCGGCCAAACCAGACCATCGTCGTATACATGGGGCTGGTCGGACTGCCCGTATTGTGCCGCGAACTTATTGCGCATGGGCTGCCCCCGGAAACTCCCGCTGCTATCGTACAGCAGGGAACCACGCACAAACAGCGCGTGCTGACGGGCTCACTGGTCACACTGCCGGATCTGACCGCTTCCGCTCACCTTACGCCGCCAACGCTGATTATTGTCGGTGAAGTCGTTAAACTCCATCGGAAGCTCGCCTGGTTCGAGCCGGGGAGGGATTTACCCAAGTAGGGTGTAATAGCGAAGCGTATTACACCGTCCTTACTGTTACGGCTTATCCGCCTTGTTCTACGCCACCCGTTATTTGTTCGGCTGCGGCGTAATGCGCAGATACGGACGCGGGGCGACGTATCCTTTCGGGTATTTCTGCTTGATGACAGCCTCATCCTGAACCGTCAGCGGAATGATGACGTCATCCCCATCCTTCCAGTTGCCCGGGGTTGCCACCGTGCAGGCGTCGGTTAGTTGCAGCGCATCGATCACGCGCAGCACCTCGTCAAAATTGCGTCCCGTGCTCATTGGATAGCTAATGATGAGGCGCACCTTCTTTTTCGGATCGATCACAAACAAGGAGCGCACGGTCATCGTTTCCGATTGGTTGGGGTGGATCATGTCGTACAGAGCCGCGACCTTCCTGTCCCCATCCGCAATAATCGGAAATTGCACATCGCAATGTTGCGTTTCCTCGATATCCTTGATCCATCCGCTATGCTTTTCCACCGGATCGACCGACAGCCCAATTGCCTTTACGTTGCGCTTGTCAAACTCCGGCTTGAGTTTGGCCGTCAGTCCCAGTTCAGTGGTGCAGACGGGCGTGTAGTCGGCGGGATGCGAGAAAAGCACCACCCAGGAATCATCTGCCCATTCATGAAACTTGATCCTGCCGATTGAAGAATCCTGCTCGAAATCAGGCGCTATATCGCCTAGGCGTAAAGTCATGGCATTCTCCCTAAGATTAAGATTTAGTCAAATCCGTTTAAAGCGGCTTAAAAAAACTGGCAAGCTCAATATAGCCTGACTGCTCCAATCACTCAACAGTTATTGCTACAAAGGGTTACAACACGGGCACAACAGTATCGGCCTCATCGGCCGTTTTTGCCGTCATTCCCTCAGAAGAGGGAATCCGGTCACAGTATGGGTGCAACATTTTCTGCCTCATCGGCGGCCGGAAACCCCCATGAGTAGGGCCGTTCGTACTTCAGCAGAATCTCATAATAGGTACGCACTGACTCCGCCAGCACGACCGCCTCGCCCCCGCGTGCGTAACCATGCTTCAGAGTACGGAAATATTTGCTGAGGCTCAACAAGGGCAAGGTCTTTTTCAAATCCACCCACGAATCCGGACTCAACCCCATGCGCTGCGCGAGAATCCGCGCGTCTTCCAGGTGCCCGAAGCCCTGGTTATAGGCGGCCAGCGCCATCCAGGTCCGGTCTGGCTCTTTGATACGTACGGGCAGCCTGTCCTTCAGCGTCTGCAGATAGCGCGCGCCTGCCAGGATGCTTTGCCGCACATCAAGACGATCGCTTACATTCATGCGGTCGGCGGTGGTTTCCGTCAGCATCATGAGCCCCCGTACATTCCTGAACGAAACCGCGAGAGGATTCCAGTGCGATTCCTGATACGCTAGCGCCGCGATCAGCCTCCAGTCGATCCCCGTCAATTCCTCGGCCTGGTGAAAATAATTGCGCAAATCCGGCAGCAGCGTACGGCGCTTATCCAGAATGCTGCTCACATTCGCTTGTTCAAGACGCTCAATGTGTCCATAGTACCGGTCCAGCAGTCGCGTCAGCGTGCCGTCCTGCTCGATCCGGTCAAAAAACTTGTCAATTGTTTCCAAAACAGTTCGCTCTGTAAATAATGGAAATGCCCAGGCCCTGCCGGTCGGCCAGCCGAGGTCGAACGCCGCATCCAGGTTGGGATAGAAATTCTTCGCCAGGTTGATCTGGGGAGCGCCAACAACGGCATAATCGATTTTCCCCTCTGCCAGTCTGGCCAGCAGATCATCGGCCGTCATGTCGACTTCAATCCATTTCAGCCCGGGAACCTGCTGCCTGGCTTTATTCAACTGTTCCGCGTAAGGGGTTCCGCTTGCGATTTCGATGCTTCTTCCTGCAAGCTGCTGAACATTTTTGGGTTTGGAATAATCGGTGTTATAGGCCACTTGCGGCTGTATGCGTTGATAGACCGGCCCCAACCGAAAACTCAGCGAAAGCTTATCGCTCGTGACGAAACCCGCGGCCATATGCCCACGGCGCTTTTCCAGCGCCACCAATGTATCTTCCAGCTTGGGCACGATTTTGAATCGTACCTTGATGCCCAGATCGCGTGCGAACTCGGAGGCGAGATCATACTCCAACCCCGCGTAGGCTCCATCGGCGTTCTCGTAATACGTATCCGGACTATTTATAGTGAGGACCACCAGCTCATCAGTTTGATCGAGCGGCAGCACCACTCTTTCAGGCGGCTCGCAGGCGGATAGCAGCGAACCGCAAGCAATAACAATGAACAGGCGGGGCAACGAGCGCATGGAAGACAGACAAGCGGAATCGATAAACATTCTGCCATGTTTGCCCCAAGCGAGCGCGAGATAAACCGAAGATAAGCTGGTAAAATAGGAGCACCTCAACGGAGAGGTACCGAAGTGGCCATAACGGCGCTGACTCGAAATCAGATGGTCAGGGTAACCTGGCACGTGGGTTCGAATCCCACCCTCTCCGCCACTCTGGCATCCACATTCGTCCAGTAAAGTCCAAAATCTTCAATAAATACAGGCACGCAGACTGATT